>DASTWL010000053.1 GCA_035765895.1 Verrucomicrobiia bacterium
CCGCAGGCTCGTCGGCTACGGCCACCTGCGCAAGGTGCGCAAACAGCAGCGCTCGAGGGCGCAAAGCTGACCCCGGCGGCCGGCGGTTCCGTGCCCGGTGGCGCCTCGCCACGGCGGCGCGCCACTCAGAGCCAAACGATCCTTGATCCGACCGGCTGATCTGATCAATTGATCCTGCGTGCCGAAGCCCAAGACGCCACGCAAACCCAAGCCTCTTTACCGCACCAAACCGCCCCAGCCTCCGGCGGAACGCAGGTCTCCTGCTGACCCGCAGCGCCCCCGCAAGCACAAGCCGGCTGCGGCCGCGAGGCGGCCTGAAGTCCGCGTCCCTCAGGAAACCCATTACCATCCCGTCGCCCCGGCGCACTTCACCCTGCGCGAGGATGGCAGCATCGAAGCCTCGGGCTCCGACCCTCAACCCTCAACCCCGAACCATCAACCGCCCTCCCCGCCCCGGCTCCTCCACCACGACGCCGCGCACGGCCTCTGGCTTTACCACGGCAACAGCCTCGAACTCCTCGACGCCATTGCCGCCAAATATCCCGAAGGCCGGTTCGACTGCATCTTTGCCGACCCGCCCTACTTCCTCTCCAACGGCGGCATCACCTGCCACGCCGGCAAGATGGTGAAGGTGGACAAGGGCGACTGGGACAAATCCCGCGGCCCCGAGCTCAACCACGAATTCAACCTCGAATGGCTCCGCCGCTGCCAGCGCGTCCTCAAGCCCAACGGCACCCTCTGGGTCAGCGGCACGCAACACGTCATCTTCAGCATTGGCTACGCGATGCAACAACTCGGCTACAAAATCCTCAACGACATCACCTGGGAAAAGCCCAATCCCCCGCCCAACCTCAGTTGCCGCTACTTCACCCACAGCACCGAGACCCTGCTCTGGGCCGCCAAGAACGAGAAATCCAAGCACGTCTTCAACTATCAGGAGATGCGCAAAGTCACCGGCAAACAAATGAAGACCGTCTGGCGGAGAGAAGAATTTGGAGGTGGGGCGGGCAGTCCTCTGCCCGCCGCAGACTCCGATGCGGACGAACGGCGCGCAGGGGACTGCGCGCCCTACCTGGACCCCATCTGGACCCTGACCGCACCCGGCAATGCGGAAAAGCAACACGGCAAGCACCCCACGCAAAAGCCCGTGGCCCTGATTGAGCGCTGCCTGCGCGCGGCCACGCAGGAAGGCGACCTGGTGCTCGACCCCTTTCTCGGCGGCGGCACCACCGCCGTGGCCGCGTTAAGCATCAAACGCCGCTGCGTCGGCATCGAAGCCGATGCCCGGCACGCCCAGCTCGCCGTGAAACGCACGGATGGCGAAACCATGCTCCTCTGGCTGCGTGAATTTCGCGTGAGCTTTGCCGTCGCGATCTTTTTGCAAAATGATCTTGATCCACAGGGCCGAAAAATGGATCGGATCAACGGAGTGAAAGACGGCGAGCCCAAGACCGAATGCATCTTCCACGAGACGAAATACGTGTTTCTCTCGTGCGCTTCGGTGTCAGCGGCGAGCGTGGTTCACACGACCGTGGACGTGAGCCTGCAAGAAGCCTGGGCCAAAACGCCGACCGGAAAGCTGCGCGAGACAACGCACATTGTCAGATGCGTGACAGAGATTCTCCGGGTGAAATAGAAGTTGAACACATGATCCGAGCCAGATCTAATCTCGATGTGCAATTCGAGAGCTTCAGTTATCGCCACGCTGACGAAATCCTCAATGCCAATCTCTCCGTTAAAAAGGAGATCCAGAAAGTTTTGGGCGCAACCGAATCCGTCCCCGTTAAGCAGGGGGAAGAAGGATTGACCGCCAAGTTATCAGAGGCCTTTCGCGTCTCGGGCTGGAATGGCGAGGTTCCAGTCGTTGAAGGCAAGCACCACACGCAGTATTTCGATTTCTTCAAATCACGCGTCGCCATCGAAATTGAGTTTTCCCGCTACGAGTTCATCTACCGCGACTTCATCCGTTTCCTGGCCGCCTACAATGCCAACAAGATTGATGTCGGTGTCATCATCACCAACACGCGTGAGGGCTTGAACCGCATCAAATACAAATCCTCCGGCCCGAACTTCGAGCGCGTCTGTGATGAACTTGACTGGCTCCGCCCCACGCTCACCGTCCCGCTCTGGGTCATCGGGCTGAAATAGCGTTTCACGTCCTCCCTCACCCCAACCCTCTCCCCATGGAGAGGGGGAAACCTTCGGCCGGCACCCGCGCGCCTTGCCGGCATCGGCGTTCGCACGGCAGCCGTGCCATCCACCACCGACAGCCGCCGCCATTCCCTCTCCCCGGGGGAGAGGGCCAGGGTGAGGGCGGGTGTTGACCAATCACTACCCGCAACACGTCCAAGTCCTGTGTGATGTCGCGTTGTTGAAGCACGGCGAACGCGGCGTGTGGCGTTTGCCGTAAGTTGAAATAGCGTTTCACGTCCTCCCTCACCCCAACCCTCTCCCCATGGAGAGGGGGAAACCTTCGGCCGGCACCGGCGCATCTTACCGGCATCGGCATTCGCGCGGCAGCCGTGCCATCCACCACCGACATCCGCCGCCATTCCCTCTCCCGGGGGAGAGGGTTAGGGTGAGGGCGGGTGTTGACCAACAGGGCAGGCGTTGACAAATGGCATTTCCTTTGCACGCTCGTGCCATGGCCGACATCGACCGCGCCCGGCAGTTGCGCCGCGACCAGACGTGGGCTGAGAAGCTCATGTGGCGCTGGCTGCGGGACCGGCGATTCAGCGGCTACAAATTCCGCCGCCAACATCCCCTGGGCCGTTATACTCTCGATTTTTTCTGCGAGGAGGCCGATTTGAACATCGAACTCGACGGGGGCCAGCACGGTTTTCCCGAGCAACGACAAAAGGATTTGGAGCGGGAGCAGTTTCTCCAATCACTGGGCATCAAGACGCTGCGGTTTTGGAATTCGCATCTGCGTCGGAATGCACAGGGCATTCGTGACACCATCTTCAACGAATTGCAGGCACGGGCGCCGCATCCATTGCCGGACTACACGCGAACGACAAAGTCGAAGAAGTAAGTTTACGTCCTCCCTCACCCCAGCCCTCTCCCCAAGGAGAGGGAGAAACGCTCGGCCGGCGCCCGCGCGCATCACCTGCACCGGCATTCGCATGGCCTGCTCACAAGCCACCTTCGATGGACGTCGCCATCCCCTCTCCCCGGGGGAGAGGGTCAGGGTGAGGGCGGGTGTTGACCAATCACCACCCCGCAACATGTCCAAGTCCTGTGCGATGTCGCGTTGTTGAAGCACGGCAAACGCGAAGCGTGGCGCTGGCCGTAAGTTGAAATAGCGTTTCACGTCCTCCCTCACCCCAGCCCTCTCCCCATGGAGAGGGGGAAACCTTCGGCCGGCTTGGTCGCGTATCACCTGCATCGGCGTTCGCGCGGTCCGACGCCGTTACGCTGTCTGCAATTCCTTCACCACAAACTTCTGAAATTCGTGGTGGAAGTGCGGCGGGATGCGGGCTTTGAAGCGCGCGGTTTCGCCGGCGTAGTCGCGTTCCACCACCTGCCCGACTTCGTGCAGGCGCGCAATGACGTCCGAGCGTTCGTGCGGCACGGCGAGTTCGAGGAATTCGCGGATGGGCCGGAGTGCGGCGCCCAGTTCGGCCAGCAATTCCGGCACGCCCTGCCCCGTTTTGGCGGAAATCAACGCCGCATGCGGATGCCGTTCGAGAAAGCGGCTCAGCACGTCGCCGGGCGGAATGAGGTCCACCTTGTTGAAGACCATGAGCGTGGGCTTGCCCGCGGCGCCAATCTCGCCGAGCACGGCATTCACGGCCTCGATGTGCTCCTCGGCCTGCGGATGACTGGCGTCCGCCACGTGCACGAGCAGGTCGGCCCGCACGACTTCTTCGAGCGTGGCCTTGAAGGCTTCCACGAGGTCGTGCGGCAGCTTGCGGATGAAGCCCACCGTGTCGGTGAGCAGCACGTTCTGGTTGGTGGGCAGGCGCAGCCGGCGCGTGGTGGGATCGAGCGTGGCGAACAGCTTGTCCTCGGCGAGCACTGCGGCGCCGGTCAGCTGGTTGAGCAGCGTGGACTTGCCGGCGTTGGTGTAGCCGACAATGGAGGCGAGCGGCCATTGCTGGCGCTGCCGGGAAAGACGTTGCGTGGAGCGCTGACGCCGGACGATTTCGAGCTCCTCGATGATTTTGTCGATGCGCTCCTGGGTCTTGCGGCGGTCGGCTTCAAGCTGCGATTCGCCTTCGCCACCCCGCATGCCGATGCCGCCCTTTTGCCGCGACAAGTGCGTCCAGTAACGCGTCAGCCGCGGCAGCAGATGTTCCAGCTGCGCAAGCTCGATCTGGAGCTTGCCTTCGCGGGTGCGGGCGCGTTGGGCGAAGATGTCGAGGATGAGCGCCGTGCGGTCGAGCACTTTGCACTCGAAGATTTTTTCGAGGTTGCGGCTTTGCGCCGCCGTGAGTTCGTCGTCAAAGACGATCGTGTCCACCTGGTTTTCCTTGCACCAGGCGGCGAACTCGGCGGCCTTGCCCTTGCCGATGTAGGTGCCGGGGTTGGGCGTGTCGGTCTTCTGCACGCCCTCGCCCACCACGGTGCCGCCGGCGGTTTGGACCAGCTCGGCGAGTTCCGTGAGCGTTTCGCGGGTGGAACCGCCGGTGTGGCTTTTCAATTCGACACCGACGAGAAAGACGCGTTCGGTTCGCTGTGTGCGGGTTTCGATTAAAGCTCTCATGCCAGCCGCTGAAGAATGTCCTCCCGCGAAACACCCCGCGCCGTGGCAACCGAGCGCGGGATGGCATTGAGCGTTCCAATGCGCAGCGGAGCGTGGTTTGGAATCGCCAGGCGGTGCGTTGGCGGCCCGGGATGTTGCAGGATGATATGGCTCCCCACCTGATGAATCTTCAAATACCCGAAGTCACGGACGAGCAATTTCACCAATTCAGACCCACTCAGATCGCGCGGTAATTTCATTGCGACACCAACACCTCGTCGCGGACGAGGTGCAAACGCACCTGCGCGGGCTTCGGCTGGTCGAAAAAGTAGGCTTCGACCGCCTCGCGCACGTTCTGCCGCAAGCCATCCCAATCATCGCCCTGCGTGTAAATGTCATGGGAAAGGCATTCGGCGACGTAACCGCCATCACTTTTTTGCGTTACACTAAAGACAATTTCCACATCGATAATCTGGCAGGTATTTGCCGGGGTGACAAGAGGGGTTGCACCCGCGGAAAACCGGAGAATGCAGCCCGTTTGCCTAAGCCGGCCGCCGCAGATAAGCGTCGTAAATCAGTTTGGCCGTGATGACGAGGACCACCGTGAGAAAGATGGGCCGGATGAACCGCGCCCCGCGTTTGACGACCATTTGCGAGCCCAGCCGTGCCCCGAGCAACTGCCCCGCACCCATGACCAGTCCGGCCGCCAGAACCACGTGCCCCAGCGCCGCGAACAGCATCAGTGACGCCGCGTTGCTCGCGAAGTTCATTACCTTCGTGTAGCCGGTCGCCTTGGTCAGATTGAACCCCAGTCCCAGCACGAACGCCATGGCCCAGAACGTGCCCGTGCCCGGACCAAAAAAACCGTCGTAAAAGCCCAGGGCCAGCCCGGCGAGGACATCAAATCCGCCGCGGGGCACACGGGGATGCGCATCCCATTCACCCAGCCTGGGCCGCAACCAGACGAGCAGGGCCGTGGCGCCCAGCATCACGGGAATGATTTTGCGCAGCAACGACGGGTCCAGTTGTTGGACGGCAAGCACGCCCAGCAAAGCGCCGAGAAACGTGCAGCTGAATCCGCGGACGCAATCCCGGAGCGCCACTGTGCCCGCACGGGAGTAATGCCACGTGGCGCTGGCCGAACCGAACGAGCTTTGGAGTTTGTTGGTGCCGAGCGCCGCGCGGGGCGCCAGCCCCAGGCCCAGCAACACCGGCAACGTGATCAGCCCGCCGCCGCCGGCGATGGCATCCACGAAGCCCGCAGCCAGCCCGGTCGCGAACAGCAACGGCCATTGCCAGGGTTGAAGCACGCGGCACGCTAGGCAGGAAGTGCGTCCCAGACAAGCCGGCGAAAGCCCGGTTATCGCCGGGCAGCGTGAATGCGTTGCGCCGTTTCCGCTACGCTTTCGGTCGCGCCAATTTCCAGCCAGACGGCCGGCTGGCGACGGAACCACGTCGCTTGCCGTTTCGCGAACTGGCGGGTGCGGAGTTTGACCAGTTCAATGGTTTCGGCCAGCGAACGCTCGCCGCGCAAATGCTCCACCACCTGACGGTAGCCAATGGCCTGCAGCGCGGTGGGATTCTTTTCCAAACCGCGCGCAAGCAATGACTGCGTCTCCGCGACCAAACCCGCCGCAAACATCGCGTCCACGCGGGCATTGATGCGGGCGTCGAGGTCCGGCTTGAGGCGGGAGAGAACAAAGAGCTGTGTCGCGTGCTGTGTATTGCGCGTTGCGTCCTGCCACGCCGAGCGCTGCGCGGAGAAGGGCCGCCCGGTCAGGCGGATGACTTCCACGGCGCGAATCACGCGGCGCGGATTTTGGCGGTCAATCTGGGCGAACGTGGTCGGATCGCGTTCCGCCAGCTCGCGGAGCAATGCGTCGAGCGGTGTCGCTTCCAAAGCCGCGCGGAGTGCGGCGTCGGCTGGCGGCGCCTCGCCCAGACCTTCGAGGTGGGCCTTGAAATAAAGCCCCGTGCCGCCGCAAAAAATCGGCACGCGGCCCCGCGCCTGAATGTCCGCCACCGCCGCGGCCGCGAGGGCGCAAAACCGGGCCGCGTCAAACGGCTCCGTGAGTTCGACGACGTCGAGCAAATGATGCGGCACACGGGCGCGCTCGGCGGCCGTGGGTTTCGCCGTGCCGATGTCCAGCCCGCGATACACCTGCATCGAATCCACCGAGATGATTTCGCCGCCCAGGTGTTCCGCCAGCCACAGAGCAACCTCGGATTTGCCGACCGCCGTGGGGCCGGCGAGGAACAGGGGCGCGGCGGGGGAATGATGAGTGGCCGATGGAGATCTGATTTCGCGCGCCCCGGCCATTTTCCATCCTCCGTTTTCCCGCTGCTATCCTCGTTTTGCCGCCGCCCGCGGCAGCCAGACGAGCAGCGCAATGCCGGCCGCGAGGATGGCCACGCCGACCAGTTGCGCCGGGGTGAACACGCCGAACTGGTGTTCGCCGTAATCACCGCGGAAGATTTCCACGAGCGAACGCAGCACGGCGTAACCGACCAGCCAGATCGCGAAGATTTGTCCGTCGAATTTCTTGCGGCGATACCACCACGCGAGGAGGCCATACAGCAGCAGGTTGGCCAGCAGGTCGTAGATTTGCGTTGGATGCACCGGCAACGCGGCGTCGCCGGGCCCGATAAGATGTTCGCGCTGCTGTTCCTCCCAGGCCAGCGAGCCCATCGGAAAGTGGATCGCCCAGGGAAGCGTGCAGACGCGGCCAAAACAGCACCCGGTCATCAGGCAGCCCACGCGCCCAAACGCACTGCCCAGCGCGATGCTGGGCGCCAGCGCATCGGCCATTTTGAACAGCGGCAGCCGTTTCCAGCGGATGAAGATGATGGCCGCCAGCGCCGCGCCGATGAACCCGCCGTAAAACACCAGGCCGCCGTTGCGGATCATGAAGATGTCCCAAATTGGCCGGCCCCGAAATTCCTCCCAATACTCGACCACGTGCAGGGTTCGCGCGCCAATCAAGGCGCCCACCAAAATCCAGACGGCGAGATCGGAAATGCGTTCCGGCGCGAGACCGTCGCGCAGGCCACGCCGGCCGGCCGTCCACACGCCGACGAGAAACGCCAGCGCGATCATGATGCCATACCAATAGATCGGCACCGAACCGAGATAGAATGCAACCGGATGCACGGCGATTAGTTAACCACGAAACACACGAAACACACGAAAAAGAGACGGCGCACGGGCCACGGCGTTCAATACCAGGCGGAGGAAAATCCAAAACCGCCGTGCTCCGACGGGGCGAGCATCACCAATCCGGCGCGGGTTAAAAACAGTTTTCCCTGCCGATGCGCCGGCTAAACTCACCCTCATGAAGGCTGCCTACATCACCCGCACCGGCCCGCCGGAAGTCATCGAATTTGGCGATCTGCCCGATCCCGTGCCGACGCCCACGCAGTGCCGCATCCAGGTCCGCGCCGTGGACGTGAACCCGATTGACGTTTACTGGCGCAGCGGCGCGGTGTCCGCGCAGATGCCCTTCCCGTTCATCCTGGGCCGCGACCTCGCGGGCGTGGTCGTGGAATGCGGCGAACAGGTGCGGCATTTCCAGGTGGGCGACCGCGTGTGGTGCTCGAACCTTGGTTTCGCCGGACGGCCGGGCAGCTTTGCCCAATTCGCCGCCGTGGACGAGGAATGGCTGCATCTCATCCCGCCGTCAGTGCGCGACGAGGACATCGTGGCCAACGCGTTGAGCGGCATCACCACGCACCTCGGCCTCGTCAGCCGCGCCCAGCTCAAGGCCGGCGAGACGTTGTTCGTCAACGGTGGCTCCGGCGGCGTTGGCTCCTGCGTGGTGCAGATGGCCAAAATCCTTGGCGCCCGCGTCATCACCACGGCGGGCAGCGAGGCGAAGGCGGCGATTTGCCGCGAACTGGGCGCGGACCTCGTGTTGAACTACCAAACGCAGGACGTGGACGCCGCCGTGCGGGAGTTTGCGCCGGATGGCGTGAACGTCTGGTGGGAGACCTTGCGCGAACCCGACTTCGATCGCGTGGTGGCGTTGCTCGCCAAACGCGGCCGGATGGTTTTGATGGCCGGGCGCGAGGCGCGGCCGGCCTTCCCTGTGGGGCCGTTCTACGTCAAGGACTGCGCCTTGCATGGCTTTGCCATGTTCAACGCCGGGGCCGAGGAGCAGCGGCCCGCAGCCGATGCCATCAACGACTGGATGGCGAAGGGCAAGCTCAAGGCGCGCATCGACCGTGTGCTGCCGCTGGCCGAGGCCGCACAGGCACACCGGCTGCAGGAGGAAAGCACCGTGCAGAAAACCGGCGTGCTGGCAGGGAAGATTGTCTTGAAGCCGTAGTTACTTGAGCTTCGCCAGCATCTCGTAACCCTGCCGCAACATGCGTTCGGTGGTTTCCCACGAGATGCACGCGTCGGTGATGGAGACGCCGTAGGCCAGTTCGTTCGCCGGCTTCGGGAACGGTTGCGCGCCTTCGCTCAGAAAGCTTTCCACCATCAGGCCGATCAGGCATGGCGTGCCGCCAACGCGTTGCTCGATGACGCTGCGCCAGACGTCCTCCTGCCGCGCCGGCACCTTGCCCGAATTGGCGTGGCTGCAATCCACCATCAGGCCCGTGGGCAGCTTTGCCTTCACCAGCACCCCCTCGGCGTCGCGGATGCTGGCGGCGTCGTAATTGGTCCGGGCCCGGCCGCCGCGCAACACCACATGGCCCGCGGGATTGCCGTTCGTGCGGACAATGCTCGTGAAGCCATCCTGGTCAATGCCCAGAAAACTGTGCGACGTGCGCGCCGACGTCATGGCGTCCACGGCCACCTGCAGGCTGCCGTCCGTGCCGTTCTTGAAACCGACGGGCATGGAAAGGCCGCTGGCCATTTCGCGGTGCGTCTGGGATTCGGTGGTGCGCGCGCCGATGGCCGCCCACGTGATGAGATCGGCGATGTATTGCGGCACGATGGGATCCAGGAATTCCGTTGCGGTGGGCAGCCCGAGGCCGGTGATGTCGAGCAGGAGCTGGCGCGCCATGCGCAGGCCGGTTTCGATGTCCTGCGTGCCGTCGAGATGCGGATCGTTGATCAGGCCCTTCCAACCGATGGTCGTGCGCGGCTTCTCGAAATAAACGCGCATGACGATTTCCATGCGGTCGGCCACCTCCTGCCGGATGGCGGCCAGGCGCCGGGCGTATTCGAAGGCGCTGCGGACATCGTGAATCGAGCACGGCCCGACGACGACCAGCATGCGCGGGTCTTGCTGCTGGAGGATGCGCGTCACACGTTCGCGGCTGGACGCGACGGTGCGATTGGCCGCCTCGGGCGTAGGCAGCTCGGCCTTCAGGGCGCGCGGCGAAATCAGCCGCACAATTTCCCGCACGCGCAAATCCTGTGTCTCAAACATCGGACGGGCAGCATACCCGGATTTGGCCGCGAAACGGAAGCGAATTTGGCGCCGAAACGGGCGTCCGGGCAAGGCCTGCCAGCGTGACCGGCGCAGCGCCAAGGTTGCCGTGAGCAGCCCCAACGGCAGCCCCGGCCCCACCGGCCAATGACCCCTCCGGCTTGCCGCCCGCCCGAGCCAACCCCGCCCCGGCACCGCAGATTTACTTTGCGCCGTCCGGCTGCTACTTCTGGCGGGTGCCAAACAACGTCGCCGCCCTCTGGAAATCGCTGACCCGGCCGAACCGGCTGTTCCTCCTCGCCGGCCCGTGCGTCATCGAAAGCGAGGCCCTGTGCTTCAAAGTCGCCGCGTCCCTGCAACGGACGTGCGCCAAGCTCGGCCTCACCTACGTGTTCAAGGCCAGTTTCGACAAGGCCAACCGCACGTCAGGCAAGGCTTTTCGCGGCCCGGGCATCGCGGCGGGCTTGGCGACGCTCGCGCGCGTCAAAGCGAAGTTCGGCCTGCCGGTCGTCACGGACATTCACACCGCCGAACAGGCGCGGGCCGCGGGGGAGGTCGTGGACATCCTGCAAATTCCGGCCTTCCTGTGCCGGCAGACCGACCTGATCGAAGCCGCCGTGGCCACCGGCAAAATCGTGAACATCAAGAAGGGCCAGTTCCTTGCGCCGGGCGACATGGCCAACGTGGTCAACAAGGCGCGCGCCGCCGGCGGCGAACACCTGCTGCTCACGGAACGGGGCGCGAGCTTCGGCTACCACAACCTGGTGGCCGACATGCGGTCCATTCCGATCCTGAAGCGCACGGGCTGCCCGGTGATTTTCGATGCGACGCACTCCGTGCAACTGCCCGGCGGCGGCGGCGACAAATCCGCCGGCCAGCGCGAATTCGCCCCGCTCCTCGCTCGTTGCGCGCTGGCGGCCGGCGCCGACGGCCTGTTCATCGAAACGCACCCCGAGCCAGACAGGGCTCTGAGCGACGGCCCAAACATGATTCCGCTCGGCGAAATGACAGGTGTGCTGAAGGGCTTGTTGAAGGTGTATGAGGCGGTGAGGTGAAGATCTAAATCGAACAACGAACCTCAGTAAAAATCAGGTTCTCATGACAAAACGTGACTTGGTCATCATACTACCGTTACTTGGACTTGCATTTCTCTGTTATCTAGTTGGCTACCGTGAGGCTTATCGCATCCAAAAGAAGAAAGACACCGAGTTTAACATTCGTCGTTCATTGCGCATTCTCCATGAAGCGCAGGCTGGCGACATGGCAAAGATAACCAACGAATGCCGAATGTATTTGTTAGGGCACGTCAAAGTTTATGAAGATTTGGTCTCAGAGGCAGGCATCTCTGATTCGTTCCGTTCCAGTTTTGCAGAGGCGCGCCAAATCGCGCGCGATGTGCAAACAAACTTGGTAGTCCTAAATCCAAAAGTTCTTGGCCAATAAAGACGCCAATGCCCAACCCCAAACCCATTTCTCTTACCGCCCGCCTCCGCCGTGTAAAGCTGTTCCTCACCGACGTGGACGGCGTCATGACCGACGGCACCGTCATCATGGGGCCGGGCCTGGAGTTGAAGCGGTATGACATCCAGGACGGCCTGGGGCTCGTCATGCTGCGGCGGAACGGCATCAAGGTCGGCTGGGTTTCGGCCCGGCCCTCGGCGGCCACCCGCGCCCGCGCCGAAGATTTGAAAATTGATTTCCTCGCCCAGCCCACCGACGGCAAAGTGGCCGCGGTCGAACAAATCCTGGCGCAATGCGGTCTGACCTGGAGCGAAGCGTGCTTCGTGGGCGACGACGTCGTGGACATTGGCGTGTTCCGGCGCGTGGGGCTGGCGGTGGCCGTGGCCAACGCCCGGCCCGAAGCCCGGGCCGCCGCGCATCTCATTACGCGGGCCGCGGGCGGCCACGGCGCGGTGCGCGAAATCACGGACCAAATACTGAAAGCCCAAGGCAAATGGCGAACCACCCTGGCCATGTTCGGAAACTGATGACTCCGCCCCCTGCTCCATGGAAGTCGCGGCGGTCCGGCCGGGGATGGCTGGCGGGTGCCGGGATGGCGCTGGCGTTGATGGTGGGCGCCCAAACCCTGCCCGTCGCGAGCATCAATGAATTCAAGATCCGGGAATATTACGACGCTCCACACCAGAGCCAGTTGAAGGCGGTGCTGCGCAGCAGTGATGCGGTGCCGGAAGCGGATGGCCGCATCCGCATTCACAACCTGAAGGCCGAAACCTTCCGGGAAACGGGCGAGCGCGAAATGCTCGTCGAAGCGCCTGAATGCCTTTACGATACCAAGACGCGCGAGGCCAGTTCGGCCGGGCCGATCAAGGGTCAGACCGGCGACGGCCGGCTGCAGATCGAAGGCACCGGATTTCTCCTCGTCATGACGAACAAAACATTGACCATTTCCAACAACGTCCGCACGGTCATCCGCGACCTCGGCCGGCCAACCCCGAAACCATGAAGCTGATCCTGTTCGCCCTGCTCGCCGGTGCCGCCGCGTCGCTCCACGCCGGCGTGGCGGGCCTGCCCTCGTTCGCCACCGCGACGAACGTGGAAACGCAAATCACCTCGCACAGTGTGGATTTCGACCTGAAATCCCGTGAAGCCTTTTACCACGGCGACGTGAAGGTGACCGATCCGCGCGTGAGCCTGACCTGCGAGCGGTTGACAGTCACAATCCCGACCGAGGGGACCCGCGTGGACAAAATCGTGGCCGAGGACAAGGTCGTGCTGCTGATTCCCGAGAAGGGCGCCACCAACCGGGCGACCGCCGACAAGGCCACCTACACCTACTCGATCCGTGATGGACGGACCAACGAGGTGCTCGAACTGACCGGCTCGCCGGCGATTGAAACGCCGCAGGGAACGCTGACCGGCGACCCGATCACCTGGGACCGGACGGCCAACGTCATTCGCGCCGTGAACCAGCACATGATTTTCCGCACGGACACCGTGTCCACCAACGCGGCGTCCGCGACCACCAACGCCCCCGCGCCGGCCCAGCCATGAGCCTCGAAACGCTCGCCCAACCGCAAATGACCGATCCCGGCGATCCCACGGCGCAGGCGACCGGGCAGGTTCTCCTCGCCACCGACAAGCTGGTCAAGGAATACAAGGGCCGCCGCGTGGTGAATGGCGTGTCCATCACGGTCGGCGCCGGTGAAATCGTCGGCCTGCTCGGCCCGAACGGCGCGGGCAAGACGACTTCGTTCAACATGGTGGTCGGCGTGGTCAAGCCCGACGCCGGCGCCGTGCGGTTCAACGGCCGCGACATCACGCGGCTGCCCATGCACCGCCGCGCGCGGCTGGGCATCGGCTACCTCACGCAGGAGCCCAGCGTGTTCCGCAAGCTGACGGTGGAGCAGAACATTCTCGCCATCCTCGAAACCTGCGTCATGAAGCGCGCCGAGCGCGCGGTGCGCCTGAAGTATCACCTGGAGGAACTCGACCTGGCCCGGCTGGCCAAAAGCAAGGCCTACACGCTCAGCGGCGGCGAGAAGCGGCGGCTGGAAATCACCCGCGCCCTGGTGACGAGCCCGAAGCTGCTGCTGCTTGACGAGCCGCTGGCCGGCATTGACCCGATTGCCCAATACGAGGTCAGCAAGATCGTGCGCCGGCTGAAGGACCGCGGGCTCGGGATTTTGATCACGGACCATTCCGCCCGCGAGATGCTGAAGCTCGTGGACCGCGCGTATTTGATTCACAAGGGCGAAGTCGTTTACGAAGGCGCCGCCGAGGCGCTGGTCAACGACCCGAAGGCCCGCGAAATTTATCTCGGACCCGAATTCAACATGTAACCCGGCGCCGCGCCGAACCGCATCCGAACATGGCCACCCAACGCGAAACCGTCACCGTGGAGAGCTTCTACACCCGGAACGCCTCCCCCCTGCAGCTCCGGCTCATTGCGGGCGCCAGCGGGCTCAAACGCATCATCCGCGAATCCACCGTCAACCGGCCCGGCCTGGCGCTGACCGGCTTCACCAAGTATTTCGCGATGAAGCGGGTGCAGGTGTTTGGCAACGCCGAATTCTATTACCTGCGCTCGCTGCCCAAGGCCGAGCGCATCCGGCGTTACGAATATTTCTTCCACTACGCCGTGCCCTGCGTCGTGTTCAGCCGCGACCTGAAACCGGACCGGCTGTTCCTGCAGGCGGCGGAAAAGGCGGACGTGCCCGTGTTTCAAACCTCGTTGATCACGATGAAGTTCATCAACACGGCCACCATCGCGCTCGACACGATGTTTGCGCCGCGCGGCACCGAGATGGGCAGCATGGTGGACATCCTCGGCGTCGGGGTGATCATCAAGGGCGAAAGCGGCATCGGCAAAAGCGAGAGCGTGCTGGCCCTGGTGGAACGCGGTTACAGCCTCGTGTCCGACGACGTCACGCTCGTCATGCTGGTGGACGGCCAGAAGGTGATGGGCACCAGCAAGGAACTCACCCGCAATCTCATGGAGGTGCGCGGCATCGGCATCGTGGACGTCGCCTCGATGTTCGGCGTGAAAAGCATCCGCAAGGACAAGCGCGTTGATCTCGTGGTTTCGCTGCGCGTCTGGGATCCGAAGGAGGATGTGGACCGCCTCGGGATGGAGCAGGCTTACACGAAGATTCTGGGCGTGGACGTGCCGCACATGGTCATCCCGGTCCGGCCCGGCCGCGACCTCGCCCGGCTGATTGAAGTGGCCGCCTTTCACACCAAGCTGCGCATGTCCGGCCTCAACCCGGCCAAGGATCTCAACGACCGGCTCCTGGCCCGGATGTCCGCCGGCAACCGGCTATAACATTGCCAAATCCCCGCATCTGGGTTACTCACCCTGTCAGCGATGAGCGCCAAGACGGCATCTGACGGAAAAGTTTCGAAACACGTGGTGGTCTTGAACAAGCTGGGCATCCATGCCCGCCCCGCCGCGCTTTTCGCCAAGACGGCCAACCGCTTCAAGTCCGACGTCTTCGTCGAAAAGGACGGCGAAACCATCAATGCCAAGAGCATCATGGGCCTCATGATGCTGGCGGCCGGTCCGGGCAGCAAACTCCTCATCATCGCCCAGGGACCGGATGCAGCCGAGGCGGTCAAAGCCATCGAGGAAGTTGTGCAAAGCAAGTTCGGCGAGGAGTAGCCCGCCGCTCCGGTTCATCGCTCCCGAGGTGCGCGTTTTCGCAACGGAGCCACTTTGAACCTTGAACCACCGCCGGCGAATCTTAGTCTGGGCGCATGGCAAGCGGTGATTTCGATGTCCCCTACGTGGCGCACCTCGCGCGGCTGAAACTGACCCCGGAAGAGGAGCAGAAGATTGGCGCCCAGCTTGGCGACATCCTCGGCTACATCGAAAAACTCAAGCAGGTGGACGTCGCCGGCGTCGAGCCGACGGCGCATCCGTTTCCGCTCGTCAACGTCACCCGCCCCGACGAGGCCCGCCCCTCCCTGCCGCACGAAGCGGCGCTCCGCAATGCGCCCCAGCAGGCCGGCGGCCTGTTCGTGGTGCCGAAGATTGTCGAGTAAAGCGGCCCGTCATCCCTTCCCCCAATGCTGAACGCTTCCTCCATTGCTGAACTCACGGCGGCACTGGCGCGCCGCGAAACCAGCTCGCGCGACATTACGCAGGCCTGCCTCGATCAAATCCAGCGGCAGGACGGGCAACTGCATGCGTTTCTGAACTGTGATATCGCGGATGCCCTGGCCCAGGCGGACGCCGCGGACCAGGCGCTGGCCGCCGGCACCACGCACGCACAACAGCCGCTGCTCGGCGTGCCCGTGGCCATCAAGGACGTCATTGCCGTCAAAGGTCAGCCCCTGACCTGCGCCTCGAAAATTCTCGAGAACTTCATTTCGCCCTACGATGCCACCGTGACGGAAAAGCTCCGCGCCGCGGGCGCCATCCTGCTCGGCCGGTGCAACACCGATGAATTTGCCATGGGCAGTTCGACGGAAAACTCCGCCTTCGGCCGCTCGTGCAATCCATGGGATCCGACGCGCGTGCCGGGCGGTTCATCCGGCGGCTCCGCCGTCGCGGTGGCCGCGCGGATGGCTCCCGCCGCACTCGGCTCCGACACCGGCGGTTCCATCCGGCAGCCGGCCGCCTTCTGCGGCTGTGTCGGATTGAAGCCCACCTACGGCCGGGTTTCGCGCTTTGGCCTGGTGGCCTACGCCTCGTCCCTCGACCAGATCGGCTGTTTCACCCGGGACACCCGCGACGCCGCCACGGTGCTGCAGGCGATTGCCGGCCACGACGGGCGCGATTCAACCAGCGTGCCGCAGGTCGTGCCCGACTATGCCGCGGCGCTGACCGGCGATTTGAAGGGGCTCAAGATCGGCCTCGCCCGCGAATACCTCGTGGGCGGGCTCGACGCCGTGGTGAAGCAGGCCATTGAAGCGGCGGTGAAGGAACTCACCCGCCTGGGGGCGGCAGTGGAGGAAGTGTCGTTGCCACACACGGAATACGCGCTCGCCACCTATTACATCATCGCCACAGCCGAAGCCTCGGCGAACCTCGCGCGCTTTGATGGCATCCGCTATGGCCGGCGCGTGGCGGGGGCCGATCCGGTCGAGCTTTACGCCAACACCCGCGGCGCGGGCTTTGGCGCCGAGGTGAAGCGCCGCATCATTCTGGGCACCTACGTGCTGAGCAGCGGTTACTACGACGCCTACTACCTGCGCGCCCAGAAGGTCCGCACCCTCATCCGGCAGGATTTTCTCAAGGCCTTCGAACGCGTGGACGCCATCGTGACGCCCACCACACCCACGGCCGCCTTCCGCGCCGGCGAAAAGGCCGATGATCCGCTCCAGATGTATTTGCAGGACATCTTCACGATTCCCTGCAACCTCGCCGGCATCTGCGGCCTCAGCGTGCCCTGCGGTTTCACGACCAATCCGAAGCTGCCCCTCGGCTTGCAGTTGCTCGGCAAGCCGTTCGGCGAAGAAACGATTCTGAAAATTGCCCACGCCTACGAGCAGGCCACACCGTGGCATCGCGAGCCGCCACCGGCGGGTTGAAGGAGAGCGGATTCAAGGGGCGGCGCCCGGCCGACGCGTAAACCGGCCGCTTACTTTCCGCCCAGCTTCCACTCGGAGTCCTGCTTCACGTAGAGCGTTCGCGACGGGAAGGCGAAACTGATGCCCTCGGCATCGAAGCGTTCCTTGACGACCAGGTTCAGCTCCTGCATGCCCGCCAGGTATTCCTTGTAGTCGGTGGAATTCCACCAGTGCACCACCAGAATGTTCAACGAACTGTCAGCGAATTGATTGAAGCTGACGATCAGATCCGCGGTCCGGGGATGTGCCTTGTAAATCTCGGTCAACAGCGCGACGGCCCGCCGCAGTTTCTCGGTCGAGGTGTCGTAGGTCACGCCGATGTTCATCACGGTCTTGATGTTCGGCCGGCGGGTCACGTTGGTGATGGTGGCGTTGCCCATCGTCTTGTTCGGAATCGTGATCAGGTGCCCGTCGAGATTGCGGACGCGCGTGCTGCGGAGGCCGATGGATTCCACCGTGCCGTCCACGGCGTCCAGTTGCACGCGGTCGCCGATGCGGAAGGGCTTGTCCAGCAGAATGGACACCGCACCAAAGACGTTGGCCACCGTGTCCTGTGCCGCGAGCCCCAGCGCCAGGCCGCCGACGGACAGCGACGCGATGGCCGCCGTCACGTTAACCCCGATGTTGGAAAGCGTCACCAACGTCGCCACGATGACCACGAACACCTTCAGGGTTTTCCGGATGATGGGAAACAACTGCTCGTTGAACTCCTTGTCGGCATCCGCCGCACTGCGCAGGTGCCAGAAGCCCATGAACAAATCCACCACCTTGAGGACGGTGTAGGTGATGGTGACCGCCACGATGACGGCGAAGCCCTTGTTGATGACCGACTGCACCAGCGGCGGCCAGGCAAACACCTCCAGCCCGACGCGCAGAAAAATGACGAAGGAAACGATTTTGGTCGGCCCGTTGAGCAGTTGCAGCAGCAGGTCATCAAACTGCGTGGCCGTCCGCTCCGCCCAGCGCTTGAGCCAGACGCGCGTCAAATAGTCGAGCACCTTGGAAACGTAGAATGCGAGGAAGACGTAGATGAGCGAGAAGAGATACTTCCACAGGGGGTTGCCGAGGAATGGATGCTTGAGCGCGGGCACGTCCGAAATCAAATACTCCACCCACTCGGGCGTCGGTGGCACGGCGTTCGTCTCCGCGACGGAAGGGCTGCGGCCACCGCTCGCGTCGGCTGTCGAAACCGCCCCGCTGGCGGCGGCATTGGTCGCCGCGGCACGATTGGTCTGCCCTTCCGCAACCCAGACGGACCAGAGCAGGATGGCCAGCAAGACGATGACAAAACTGCGAAAAACGTTTTCCAGCTTCCATTTCATGGCGGGCGGGATTATTGGCGGCAGGCCGCGGCCGACAAGGTTTTTTGCGCCACCCGCGGCGGGCTCAACCGCCGGCCACAATCTTCACGATTTCCAGCCGGTCACCGGCCTGCAACGGCCGGCGTGCGAATTCTGACGGCGCCACGGCCTCGCCGTTATGCTCGACGACCACACTGCGGGGACGCAGATTCTGCGCGACCAGGAACTGCTCCACCGTGCAGGGAAACTGCGTCTCAACGGGTTTGCCGTTGGCGGTAATCTGACTCATGACATTCACAAGATTGACTCGACGAAATTCCCAACCGACGACCGCTGGCGTGAAGATCAACCGGCTTTGCCGTCCGTCCGTCACCTGCGGCTGCCCTGACGATACCGTTGCCGGCCGGCTTTGCAAAGTGACGACTGTCGCCCGCCCGCTCCACGCCACAATTACCGGTGTCGCATGTTTTGACGACATGCCGGCCCCGACGGGCACAACCTAGATTGAACGGCAAATGCGCACCCTTGGTGGTCCTGCGTCCGGTGGATTCGCCCGCCTGTTTTCGTGCGCCGGCACCGGCTGGCGGACGCGGTGCGGCGGCGGGATGCTGTTGCTGTTTGGGCTGGCCCCGTTGCTGGCCGACACGCCCATCACCCCGGGAGCCTCGCCGGAAGCACAAGCCCTGTTCGCCTTTTTGGAACACACCTACGGCCGAAACATCATCGCCGGCCAGCATGAAGGATGGCGTGGCACGAACGAACTCGGGCCCGAATTGCGCCGTATCCAGCAGGTCAGCGGACGCCTGCCCGCCCTGCTGTCGTTGGATCTCGCCCCTTACACACGGGGGCGCACCGCCCGCCGGCCGGAGCGGCCCGACATCACGGACCACGCGATCGACTGGTCGGTGAACCGCCACGGCCTCGTGTCGTTGTGCTGGCATTGGACGGCGCCCATGAACGAACCGGCCTTTTACACCAAGGACACGGCATTCGACGTGGCCCGGGCCGTGACGCCGGGCACGCCGGAATACGCGGCCACGCTGCGCGACATCGACCGGATCGCCGGCGAACTGGAGCGCCTGCGCGATGCACACGTCCCGGTGCTGTGGCGGCCGTTGCACGAAGCCAACGGCCGCTGGTTCTGGTGGGGGGCCGGCGGACCGGAACCCTTCAAACAGCTCTGGCAGCTCCTGTTCGCGCGTCTTACGGAGCAGCATCACCTCACCAACCTGATCTGGGTCTTCTCCCCGGGCGCGGGCATCGACCTGGCCGACTGGTATCCGGGCGACGCCTTCGTGGACCTCGTCGCGCCGGACCATTATCCGCTTGATCACAATCATGGTCCGGCACGCGACATCTTCACCGAGATGGTGGCGCTGACGGGTGGCGTCAAACCCGTTGGCTTCGGCGAGAACGGTCCGCTGCCGGCGCCGTTTTCGCTGACGCAGGAAAAGGCGGGCTGGCTGTTTTTCATCGCCTGGTCCGGCCAAACCTTCAACGACAACAACACGGCGGACCAGATCCGGGAAACCTACGCCGCGCCCGACGTGCTCACGCTGGAAGACCTGCCCGACTTGAAACGTTATCCGGTTGCCGTCGTGGGCCAGCCCGCCCGACTGGCATTTCGTCCGCCGCCTGATTTCGCCATCGACAGCCCCGCCCGGCGTCCATTGGTGGTGGCGGTGCAGGATGCGGCCGGTCAGACCGTTCGTGAGGGGCACCACCGCGTGCGACTGACCTTGGGCGCGCATCCCAACAAAGCCGGGCTCCGGGGCACCACCACCGTCACTTCCACGAACGGGATCGCCGTGTTTTCCGATCTGGCCATCAACCGGGCCGGGGAACATTACACGCTGGAGGCTTCCGTGGAGGGTTTGCCCGGCGCCACCAGCCCCGCGTTTCGCGTCGGGCCCGGCGACGGCATCGTGCGTGAATCGTGGGCATATGGCGGCACGCAACTGCCGGCCATGGCCGCGCTGGCCTCGCACCCGGCAAACGTCACCCGCCTGGGCCGGGCGTTGGAGACGCCGGTGGCGCTGGCCACCAACTTTGTCGCGCGTTACCGTGGTTACGTGCTGCCGCCCGCAACGGGCGACTACGTTTTCCAGGTCGCCAGCGCGAGTGCCGTCCAGTTTTGGCTGGGCACGGACGCCACGACGACGAACAAATCCGTGATTGTGGAGATCAACGGCCGCACGCCCTACGCGAAGTGGCCGCACACGAATGAAGCGCAGTCACGGGCGGTTCATCTGGAGGCGGACCGGCGTTATTATCTTGAAATCGTGCAACGCCAGCCAGCGGGTTCAACGCATCTGTGCGTCCGTTGGCGGCTGCCCGACGGCCGCATGGAAGGACCGATTCCCGGCAGCCGGCTGGCGAGCATTGCGGATGCAGCGACCGCGGACCACAACACCGCGCCGTAATCAAGGTTGCCACGCCGCCCGCCAGTATTTCCGGGGCGGCGCCGTGCTGGGATTGGTCACGTTCAGCGTGGAGCCCACCAAGATGTTCGTGGAAACCGAGACCCAATCGTTCAAGTCGTCAGAGGATTGCACGACGTAACGCACGTGCGGCTGGCCCCGAATCTGAAAGATGAACTGGCCCGGCGGCGACGGGCCAACGACCGCGAGTTCCGGCGCGGCCGGCGTGAGCGTCACCACGGAGGCCGACAACTTCGGGAAGTTGAGGGCAAACTGCGCCGCGGCATTGGTGATGGCCTGCATGGAAACATCCTGGGCGACGGCCGGGCCGTTGGTGCGCGCCGCTTCGTCGTTGGGAATTCCGTAGGAGCGCACGGTGGCCGCTTCGGCCGGCAGAAAACCGTCCAGGCCGATTTGCGCGTTGAGATCCGTGACCAGCGATTTGTTGATCACCAACAGCGCGAGGGAGCCGTCGGCGTGGCGGGCCGCACCGACCGAGAGCCAGGGATAATCCGTCGTAGCGTTCAAAACCGCATCGCCGGGCCGGGCGAACCATTGCATCAACTTGGCCATGTAAAAGGTGGGGTGCCGCGTGTTCAAGCCATTGACCATCCCGAGGTCGCCGTAGCTGCGCCAGCCGTAAACCCCGTCGCCGAAGTAACCGCCGTGGTCCGTGCCGTTGCGAAAATCCCACCAGATGAACCCTTTGAATTCGGTCTTCAGCAACTGGGCGAGACTGTCGGCGTAATACACGCCATTGACGAGGCTGGTGGACTGACGGCCCTGGGCGCCGGCATCGCTGTTGTTCTCCGTGCAGACCAGCTCAATGTTGGTTCCGCCCGCGCCGAAGTAATCGGTGATTTGTTGCCGCAAATCCGCCGCGTCCGCGGCCCAGTTGCCGGTGGATTGCAGGAGCGTCGTGTCGTTGTCCGGCGAACCCGCCGGGTTGTTGGGATCGGTCCACTCGGGATAAACATGATGCACCAGAAAATCCGGCGTGACCCCGAGGCTCTTCAGCGTGGCCAGCAGCACCGGCGTCCAGCCGTAACTGGTCCGGCCCGTGCGGGCGTTGTAGGCCGGGTGCAGCACGCTGAACTGGTTCGAATAGGTGTTCTCGCCGGGCACGGAAACCACGCCGATCTTGATGCTGGGATCGGCCGCGCGCATTTGCGCCAGGTAGGCCGCCGCCCGCACAGCGTAGGTGTAGGGGTCGTGCGGATTCGTGTTCGCGTCGGTTTCCCACGTGCCGTAGCATTCGTTGCCGATTTCCCAATACTTGTAGCCGAGCTGGTTGGTGACGTTGGCGTGGCGCACCCAGGCGGCCGCTTCTTCGGGCGTGCCGGTGCCGTAGTTGACGGTGACGCAGGCCTGCACGCCCGCGTTGGTGCAGACCCGGACCAAGTCGGCGAAGGACGCCGCCCATTGCCACGTGTTGGTCAGCGTGGTGCCGGTTGCCCAGTGATATTCATCCGACAACGAGCCGCCCGGCAGCCGCACCAGCGTGCAGCCCATTTCCTGCAACAACGCCGTGGTCGTCGTGTCGTTCGGCGGATCGTAGTAACCATCCCACACGGCCAGGTTCACTCCGAAGTGCCGTTCATCGACGGTCGCCACCGTTTGCGTGGCGACGACCGCCACGTTGACCATCGCCGGCACGGGATTGGGCTGAAACGAAAGGTCATCCACGTAAAACGTGCCTGTGGCACCGTCGCTCCGCAGTTGGAGGCTGATGCGGTTGAAATCGGGCCGGTTCGCGATGCCGAGCGTGGTCAATGGAATGGCATACTGCTGCCAAGTGCCGGCCGGCAGGGTGCCGGGCAGGGTGTAGGCGGGCGCCGCATTCGTGCCGTATTCGGCGTAAATCTGCAGCCGCTGCCCGCCCGCTGCGCCGCCGTTGGCCCAGAATGTGAAGTTCGTGTAGGGCGCGGTGTCGAACGGCGCGTGATGAAATGAGATGGCCTCCCATGCGTTGGCCGACACGCTGATGGAATGGCTGCCGCCGTGGACGGGCGTGGTGTTGGCCAGGTTGTGCGACGCCCAGCTCCAATCGTCGAATGAATTGGTCAGGGAATCCCGGTAAACATCGAGCGCCGACTGGGACCTCCCGTTCGAGGTCAACAGTCCGGCCGTCGCCAGTCCGGCCAGCAACACGATTTGCCTGCGCATGATCACGCCTGAGGATGAGCAAAATCGGCGCCAAAGGCGATGGCAACGCACGTCAATAATGGGCGGAAGTCCAGGACGCGAGCAGCGAGGTGTCGATCGTGCCATTGGCCGCCATCGAACTGCTGCTGCCAATCGTCCCGGCCGGCGGGTCGCTGGTGAAGGCATCGTGCCACTTTTGAATGATCGAATGGCCGTCGGCGAACGCGATGCCGGCCGCGTTGTTGTGATAGCGGGCCGGAAAGTCCACGACTTTGTGGATGTCCATGCTGACGGCGAGCAACGCATCGTTGATGGAGACGGAGTTTTCATCCATCAGCACCCACGTGTTGGCCGGTCCGGGATTGTTGAAGGCGGAAAGCTTGCCGTAAGTGCGGTAGTTGGGATCGGGATCCAGGTAGGTGCCGGACAACCAACCGCCCCCGACAGCGGCGCCGACGGGATACGAGCCGGCCCCCGCCACACTGGAATACCACCGGGTGCCGACGGCGGCGTTCATGGACACGCTGCGCGCGCGCGGCCGGCCCTGGGTCATGCTGGTGTCGGCCGGGCATTTGAACAGCTCGGCGGATTTGACGTATTCGCCGAGCATCGAAAAGTGTCCGTCCGTGAGGATCGCGGTGTTGTAGGAATCAAACGGCTGGGCCAGCGTGGACATGGTGCCCACCACCCAGTTCCGCATCTTCTCCTTGTCCGCGGCGGAAGCCGTCGTGAACACGGTCAGGTAGGGATAATCATTCGGGGCCAGCCGGTCTTCATTGTCGTCGGCATACATGCGCCAGGCCAGCATGAGCTGGCGGGTGTTGTTCATGCACTTGATGCCCTGCGCCTTGGCCTTCGCTTTCGACAAGGCGGGCAGCAGCATCGCGGCGAGGATGGCAATGATCGCGATGACCACGAGCAGTTCGATCAGCGTAAAGGCCGACCGCCGCCTTCCGGGGCCCCGGTTTTCGCAACGTCCGTTCATGACACTCAATGCTTAAACGTTCAGCGGCGGCGGGCCGGTCGGATCGAACAGCGGGTGCCAGCCCTTCCTGGCACCCGCACAACCCCCAACCCACCATCGATTGGCACCTCAAGGTCCCACCGTCACGGGGGCGCTGGTCCCCGGCGTCTTCGTGCCGTCGGACACGTCCGAGACGGTGATCGTCCAGTTTCCTTCGGCGCCAAATTGCACGTAGAAGGAGTTCGTGCCGCCCACGAGCGCGCCGTCGAGCGGGGTCACGGCGCTCAGATCGTCGGTGGTGACGTGCACCACGTCGCGCACGGTCGAAATGAGATTCCAATTGTCGTCCACGGCCCGGATGGTCACGTTCACCAGACCGCCCGCGCCCAGGCTGACGGGATCAGGCGTGCCGGTTTTGCCGGTGGGCGTGTTGGGCGCCGGGCTTTCGCCGGGCAGCAATACCTGAAGTTTGGTGAAGGCGCGCTTGATGAGCCGGAAGAACGCGCTGTTGCCCGCGGGCAGTTCGCTGCTTGCGACCAACTGTGCCCGCTGGTTGACCAGGCCCACGACCGGCCCGGCCAAGGGCGTCCAGCCGGCGGAATTGGTGAGCGTCCCCGCGGCCTCGGCGGCGAACCCGGTGTCCGGCAGGCTCCAGTTCAGCCAGTAGGCCGAACCCGCCGGAACGATGCGGACGCCGTTCGGGCCGCTGGATACGCTGGTGTCCCAGGTGCTGACGGTGTCCAACGCGCTCTCCGCCATGAAGTCCTCGTTGAAGGCGGAAGGCGCCCCTTCGACGGCGAAGCTTGAGAAGACCGCCGCCCGGTTGAGCGAGGCCTGGTTGTTGGCCTGGAAGCCGAGGTAGAGATTGAAGCCCGCATCCGTCGGCGCCAGCTTGCCGGCGTTGTAGGGCGGAATGACCAGGTTCGTGGAGGTGTTGTCCGGCGCGATCAGGGTGATGTTGGTGTCGGACGTGAACTTGATGGACCACGTGCCCAGCAGGGTGGGACAAGTGACGGCCCCGAGGTTGCCGCTTTCGAGATAATTGGCCGTGACGCCATCCCAACTGCCGGGCGCATTGGTGTAGGCGCCCCGGGGTTCGGTGCCGCCGCCATACATCGCATTCTGGTTGTCTTCATTCACCTTGTATTGGAACCGCAGCGTGGCGCCGTCCCCGCCGAACTGCAGCACGGCCATCGCACAGTTGGTGTTGTTCCAGTCGGGCGCGGATGGATTCCAGCCCGCATTGGGGCTGAAGAAGAGGTAGGCGATGCAGCCATAGGTCGCCGGGTCGGTCGGAAAATTGGTAACGGTGAAGCTGTAGGTGACCGGGTTCCCCGCCGTCGCGTTGCCAATCCAGCTCAGGCCGGAGGTCTGGCGCGACATGATTTCCTGCCGGTCGTAATAGCTGTTACCCTGCGTGCTGGCGAAAACGTTCAACCCCTGAACCGCCCTGGCCAGCGGCTTCACCGTGGGCGGCGGCGGCGGACCGGCCGTGCCTTCCAAAATGACGTTGTCCACCCAGAAGTTGGCCGTGTGGGTGCCGGTGATGGAGCTGTTGTTGTTCAACCATTTTTTGAACATGATGCCCACGCTGGGATCGATGCCGGACTGCGTGGGGTTGATGGGGATGGTCATGTGCACCCAGCCGCTGGCGGCCGCCGCCGGAATGTTCGTGGTCACGACCGCGGTCACGCTGCCGTCACCCGCCGCCGCGTCAATCTCCAGTCCGGGAATGCTCCCGCCCAGGCTGCCGTTCGGGAAGGTCGAAGGATCGTTCCACTGGGCGATGGTGACATCCGAGTTGGTGTCCCACTTGAGGTCGAACTGGATGGATTTGTATTCCGAGAGATTGTAGGTGCCCGCGCCCTGCCACCACAGATTGTTGCCCGGCAGGCACACGTATTCCGTCAGCGGCGTATCGCCCCCACCCCAGGTCGTCTGGATGTAAAGCGAGCCGCCGCCATTGCCCGTGGCATCTTCCGCGGCATCCCATCCCGCGGTGCCGGTGCCATACCAAAAGCCGCATCCGTCCGGCTGCACGGCCTGCGTGCCCGTGTCAAAAGTGTTGATGGTCCGGTCGGGCGTTTGCGCGCCGGCAAAAAACGCCGACGCCGCGAAGACCGCCGCGAAGGCAATGTGGTTGGCTAGTTTGATCTTCATATTTGGCTTTGTTGGATTGCGTGAGTCCGCAGTGAAGTCGCCCGACGCCCGGCTTCCCGTTTACGTCCGCCCGCCCCGTTCCCGAAGGACCACCGTGACCAGGGCAGGCAAACGGAAAGCCTCGAACGAATCGCAATCACGCGGAAGGGGTTCACGGCGACATCCTAGCATTCAGGCCCGCCGGCTCATGTCGTCAAAAAACATGACAACTGCGAAGGTGCCGATGACATGCCGGCAACCGGGCCATCAATCACCCGCGGTCATGGTCCACATGCCCTTCGGCGCGTTGGTCGTGCCCGTTCCCACGGTGGCCGTAATGGGCAGCGTGCTCACGTGCCCGTCATGGAACAGGTAATTGAACCGTTTGCCATGCAGGCCGTAGGCGGCGGCGCCGTAACCCCACGTCGTGCTGGCGATTTGAAAGCAATCCGCCGTCAGCCCGGAAAACACCGCGCTGCTGTAAACCGGCCCCGCGCAGAACGAGGGCCAGTCATTGCCTGCCGCATTGCGGCCGTTGGGCTCCTCCGCCAGCAGAATGGTGTCGGACGGCGCCTGGACGACGCTGGATTTATAGCCGGGCGGATCCCACGGCGGCAGCGAGCCGTCGCTCTTGTAAATGTAAACGCCCACGCCATGCGTCGCGGCCGGCAACACCTGCCGGGGCGCCGCGCTCACCGAGCCGGCGAAGTTCATCGCGTAAGTGCGCCGCACCGCGAAGTCCTTGATGTAGGAAATGCTGATTTCAATACGGTCCGCCGGGCACTTGAGAATCCGCGGCGTGAACTTGGGATCGCTCAACGCCCCGGAAATGCCCACCAGCAAATCGGCATCCGAGTCCGTGCCGCCAATGTAGCGATGCAGATAATCGTCCCAGCTCAATTGATATTGATACGCGCCCGTCGAATAGGCCGCCGGCGGATATTGATCGTCATGGTCCGAGGCGAACAGGGTGAAGCCCAGCCCCAGCTGCTTCATTTGTGAGGTGCACTGAATGCGCCACGCCCGCGCCTTGGCCGCGGACAACGCCGGCAGCAGCAGCGCCGCGAGAATCGCGATGATGGCAATGACCACCAGCAGTTCAATCAGGGTGAAAGCCGCCGCGCGGCAGCGCCAACGTGTCTGGTTCCGCTTCATCAAGACATCTCACTGGTTGACCAGCACCACGCGGCTGGTGCGCTGGTCGATTTCAAATCGCCGGCCCGCCGGGGCGGCCGGCAGGTTGCTGACGTAACCCGCGGCCACCACTTCGGCGAGCGACCGGGGCCGGACCTGCCGCTCGACGGCATATCGCCGGACGGCCTGCGTCAGCGCCTCCAAAACCGCCGCAGAATCGGCCGCCGCCGTGGCGGGCACGACGACCGGATTGGCCGGAGCCGCACTGACCACCGGACGGACATTCGTTTCGGGTCCGGCGGCCGTGGCCGGGCCCGGCTTTTTGCCGCAACTCACCCCCAGCCACAGCAGGCCGCCAAGCGCCAGCCAGCTCGCGTCGTTCAGCTTTATCCGCATGGTTGTATGAGGCCTCACTGTGCGCCACCAGCACGTTGCGTCGTCCGCGTGGCGGTCAGGGATCAACGGAAAATAGCCCCGCCCGCGCGCCCCTTCACGTCATCAAAACAGAGGACATCGCCGGGCGTGGGCGCGGGCGAACAACGGCCGAAAGTTCGCTGGAGGCGGCTGCCCGCCTTCGCTACTGTGCGCTCAACCCATGAACGGCTTCGGCCAAACTCGCTCGCTGCTGGCCACCGCCCGGCGCGGCTTCCGCCGGGCCGGTCGAACGCTGACACTCGCGACAGCGCTGGGGCTGGCGTTTGGCGCCGGGGCCCGCGCGGCACCAGCCCCCGACCCGGCGAGCCGGTTCGCCATCGAAACGTGGACAACCGAACACGGGCTGCCGCAAAACAGCATCACCGCCCTGCTCCAGACGCGCGCCGGTTACATCTGGGCCAGCACCTACAACGGCATCGCCCAGTTTGACGGCGTGCGCTTCACGGTGTTCGATTCCGCAAACACCAAGGGCCTGCCCAACAGCCGCATTACCAGCCTTTTCGAGGACGCCCAGGGCGACATCTGGATCGGCCACGACACGGGCGACATCACCCGCTACGCGCACGGCATTTTCCAGCCCGTGCCCATTCATGCGCATTGGAGCGGCGGCACCATCAGCGGCATCAGCGCCGATGCCGCGGGCGACATCTGGGCACTGGACATCCGCGGCGAAGCCCTGCGGCTGCGGGACGGACGAGTCATCGCCCCGCCGCCCGAACTGTCGGCGGACCCATCCGTCGTGCCGCAACTGGCCGCGGACCAGGCGCACCATCTGCTGGTCGTCCGCAACGGCGGCGTGGCGGAAATCACTCCTGCGGGCAGTCACAAGATTGATTTCCAAAGCACCTCGACACCGCCGTATTTCGCGCGCGTCGCCCCCGCACGGGCCGGGGGTTGGTGGGTGACGGGCGACGGCCGGGTGCGGCGTTGGGCCAATCACGCGTGGCAGGAGGATTTGGGGGCGTTCCCGTGGGGCGACGCGTTCGTCACCACGCTGATGGAATCGTCCTCCGGGCGCGTGCTGGTGGGGACGTTGGAACGGGGATTGTTCATTCACGACCCGCAGCTCGGCTGGATGAATTTGAACCGCAGCAACGGGCTGCCGCAGGACTGGGTGCGTTCGCTCGCGGAGGACCGGGAACAAAACCTCTGGGTCGGCAACAGCGGCGGCCTGGTCGTTCTGCGGCCGCGTCAGGTGGTGATGCAGAGTCCGCCGGATGGCTGGCAGGGCTGGCCGGTGCAGGCCATTGCGCAGGCGCATGACGGCGCCGTCTGGGCCGCCACCGAAGGCGCGGGCGTGTATCGGCTGGCCGGCCAATCATGGACGCACTTCGACGCCAGCGCGGGATTATCCAACGAGTTTGCCTGGTCCGTCATGGAAGACAGCCGCGAACAGATTTGGGCGGGCACCTGGGGCGGCGGTTTGTTCCGGTTTGAAGGCGGCCGGTTCGTGCGGCAATTCGACCTCGCCGAACACGGCGAACCCGTCACCGCCCTGCTCGAAAATCCGCCCGGCACGCTTTGGATTGGGACGGCGGCGGGCTTGATCCGCTGGGATGGAAGCCGGTTGGAGCGCTTCGCCGCGCTGGGTGGCGCCGCGGCCGGCGACGTGCGCGCGCTGGCCGCCGGGCACGGCGGCGCCTTATGGATCGGCACGCAGGGCAGCGGTCTGGGTCTGATTAAGGACGGCAAACTGCGCACCTACCGGCGCGCGGAGGGTCTGCCCCGCGACTACATTCTTTCTCTTTACGAGGAGCCGGATGGCACCCTGTGGATTGGCACCTTGGACCGCGGCCTGTGCCGGTTTCGCAACGGGCAGTTTGCCTCCATCACGACCGACCAGGGCCTGCCCAACAACGTGATCGGCCACATCGAGGATGATCAGCTCGGCAACTTGTGGTTCAACTCGCAGCAGGGTTTGTTTCGCGTGAGCCGGCAGGACTTGAACGACTGCGCCGACGGCAAGATCCCCACGCTGCGCGCGCTGGTGTTCGGCAAGGCCGAAGGCCTGATCACCCCCGCGGGCTCGAGCGGCTTCACGCCTTCGGGATTCCGTTCGCCGGACGGCCGATTGTGGTTTCCCACCGCGCACGGCATCGCCGTGGTCGATCCCCGTTCGGTCCGGCGCAACGACGTGCCGCCACCGGTCTGGATCGAGGAGGTGCTGGTGGAAGGCCAGCCGGCCGCGTTCACCGCGAACACCGAAACGCATTCCCACACCGAAGCCCCGGCGTTGCGGTCGGTGACCCTGAGCCCCGGCCAGCGTCATCTGGACCTGCTCTTCACGGGCATCAGCTTCACCTCGCCCGAGCGCGTGCAGTTCCGTTACCAACTCGAGGGCCTGGACGCGGACTGGAGCGAAGTCAGCTCCCGGCGGCGCGTCACCTACCCGTTTCTGCCGCCGGGTCAATACACCTTTCGCGTGCGCGCCTGCAACAGCGATGGCTTGTGGAACGAAACCGGCGACGCGGTGGGCATCGTCGTGCTGCCCCACGTCTGGCAGACGTGGTGGTTCAAAACCGGGCTCGTCATCGCGGGCTTCGCTGCGGTCGGCGGGCTGGTGCACCTCAACGCCCGGCGCCGGCACCGGTTCAAGCTCGAACGCATCGCCCGGGAACGCGAACTCGAACGCGAACGCGCCCGCATCGCGCAGGACATTCATGACGACCTCGGCGCCAGCCTGACCCGCATCGGCATGTTGAGCCAGTCGGCCGCGGGTGATTTGAATGATCCCCCGCGCGCCGCGGCGAACCTGAACCACATCTACGCCACGGCCCGCGACCTGACCCGCGCGATGGATGAAATCGTGTGGGCGGTGAACCCACGGCACGACACGCTGGAAAGTCTCACCAACTACCTCACACGCTTTGCGCATGACTTTCTGAGCGCGGCCGGCATCCGCTGCCGCCTGGACGCGCCGGTGGAATTGCCGGACCTTGTCGTGCGCTCGGAAGTGCGCCACAACCTCTTTCTCGCCTTCAAGGAAACCCTCAACAACGCCGTCAAACATTCCGGCGCCACGGAGGTGCGGGTGACCGTTGAACTGCTGCCCGACCGCCTGCGCGTGGCCGTGGCCGACAACGGCGCCGGCTTCGACCCCGCCCGCGTCACCACGGCACGGACCGGCAACCGCGTGGTATCGGGCTATGGCGTGACCGGCATCCAGGCGCGCCTCGAACAGATTGGCGGCCGCATGGAATTGCGCAGCCGGCCGGGCGAAGGCACGCAGGTGGAGTTTTACGTGCCCATGAAACGAACCGGCCCCCGGCCGGCCCCGCCCACCGCGCCAACCAGCTGAAACGGGCCGGCGAGTTTCACGATGTCGTCAAAACTGATTACAATGCAACCGGAGCAAATGGTGCTATGAGTAGGCGGATGGCCATCAAGGTGTCCATTGTCGAGGATGATCCCAAGGCCCGCGAGATCCTGGTGGACTGGATCAATCGCGCCGAGGGCTTCCGCTGCGTGAGCAGCCACGGCTCCGGTGAGGACGCCGTGGAGTCCCTGCCCGCCGGGGCGCCGGATGTGGTGCTCATGGACATCAACCTTCCCGGCATGAACGGCCCCGAATGCGTCCGCCGCCTCAAGCCGCGGCTGCCGCAAACGCAGTTCGTCATGCTGACCGTGTATGAGGACTCGGACCACATTTTTCAGGCGTTGCAGGCAGGCGCGTCCGGTTACCTGCTCAAGCAAACGCAGCGCGGCGAACTCATCTCCGCCCTGCGCGACGTGCATGCCGGCGGCTCACCGATGACGGCCAACATTGCCCGCAAAGTGGTGCAATGCTTCCATCAGCCACTCGCCCGGCCCGGCGCTGAGGATCTGACGCCCTCGCCGCGCGAGCGTGAAGTGCTCGAGCTGCTGGCGCGCGGCTACCTTTACAAGGAGATTGCGGATTCCCTGAACATCAGCCTGCCCACGGTGAACACCTACATCCGGCGGATTTACGAAAAGCTCCACGTCCACTCGCGTTCCCAGGCCATCGCGAAATACGCGCGCATCCCGCGGGCCGGCGAACTGCCACCCGCCCCGCCGCATTGAGCGGCTTTGCACCCGGAGGCCGTTGAAAGAAGCGCGGAGCCCGGCCCGGTTACTTCAGCAACTTGTCCAAGGTGGGGCCCATGGCGTCCGCCCAGATTTGGTAGCCCCTTTCATTCGGATGCAGGAGGTCGGGCATGATGTCGCGTGACAAGGTGCCGTCTGCAGCGAGAAATTTCGGACCGATGTCGAGGTAGGTGATCTTCCGGCCATCATCCAATTGCGCGAGCACCCGGTTGACCTCGGCGATCTGGTCGCGCACGGGATTGCCTTTTTGCCCGCGGGGAAAGATGGCCAGCAACAGAATTTTGCTGTCGGGCAGCTTGGCGCGCAATTCCTTCACAACCGCCGTGACGCCCGCAATGATTTCGGGCGTCGTGTTGCGGATCGTCTTGCCGTCCTTTTCCTTGCCGGTGTTGTTGGTGCCAATCATCAACACCACGGCCTTCGGATGGATGCCGTCCAGCTCGCCATGGTCGAGCCGCCACAAGACATGCTGCGTCCGGTCCGCGCTGATGCCGAAGTTGGCCGCAGGCAGCGGCGCGTAATAACGGTTCCAGACGTTCGACCCGCGATCGCGCCAGTGGTCGGTGATGGAGTCGCCCAGAAACAGGACGTTGATGCCGCCTTGTTTCGCCTCGCGGACAAATCCCTCGTGCCGGGCAACCCATTTTTTGTCGCGCGGCACCGGCGTGGTGGCCGTGTTTTCCGCCCGCGCCGCCCAGGGAACCAACAGTCCGCCGAGCGCCAGTGCCGTGATCAGTGATGCGAGTGATGTTTTCATAAAAAGTCACCTTCCCCCAGCCCGCCGGCGTTGCCAAGTCACAACCCCGGCCGGTGATCTCGAGAGCGAAGGGGGCTTTCGCGAAGCGGGCCACGCCGCCGGGCCGGAGGTGGAAACCATCGTTGCCCAGCACGACAGCACGGTGGCCAACATCTGCGCCCGGCTGGACCAGCTGCTGGCCCGGCCGCGGCGCCCCACCGCCTTTCTCGTCTCGCGCCCCACCCATGCGCTGACCGCGCTCGGGCACCTGGTGCAACGCGGCATCCACTTCCCGCGCGAAGCGGCGTTGATCGCCCGCGACCACGATTCGTTTCTCGAACACGTGGTGCCATCCATGGCGCGTTACCAGGCGGACCCCAATTTGTTTGCGCACAAGCTCTCGCGCGTCGTGCGGGAAATGGCCTCCGGCGGCAATGCGCGGCCGCGGGATTACCGCATCATTCCCCGGCTCATTGCGGGCGCAACGCTGGAGTAGCGCCCGCCGGACGGACTTCGGCAAAGGACGCGTAAGGCTCCACCGACGCGGCTTCGATGGCGGTGCCCCGGCCGTCCGGGCGCAGGCTAAGGGTGACCACGTTGCGCTGGCCAGGACCGAAATTGAGCCAGCACTCGGGCAGGAAGAAATCGTGCTGCGGTCCCACCTGCCAATAACGCCCCAACGCGTGCCCGTTCAGGTAGAGGAAGCCGTTGCCCGCCGCAGCGAGATGCAGCCGCCACGGCACCCATTCACCGGGTTGCGGGGCGGGCAATGCAAACGCCAGCCGATACCAGGTGAGCAAGGCGGATGCGCCGTTCGTTGCCGTGCTGCCGACCGTCGTCGCCGTCCACGATTGATCATCGAACCCGGGCGCAAACCACTGCGCTTCGACGCCGGCGGGGCTGCCGCAGGCCGTAAGTGACAACGGCGCGCCGTCACTGCTCTGGCCCAAACTCGGCTGCCCCAGGCCACCGGCGCCATCCGTGTTCTGCACGATCACCGCAACGCAGTTCGTGCCTGCATGCAACTGCGCGGTGATGTCAAACTTGCAGGCGCGCGCCCAGTCGGTGGCTTCGCCGACAAACCGGCCGTTGACATACACCCAGCCGTGATCGTCGATGCGCCCGAATTGCAGGTTCAGGCCGCCGCTGCGCAGTTCGGCCGTGCTCACAGGCACGAGCGCGCGGAACACCGCCGTGCGCCCGGCACGCAGTTGATTGGCGTCCACGTCATCCGCGTTCACGGTGCGCCACGTGTCCACGTTGAAATCCGGCTGCACCTCCGGCCGGTTCGTTGCCTCCGGCACTTCGTGCATGCGCCAGCCCGTGATCGGCCGGCCACCGCCAAGCGGCCGGGCGGAGACTTCCGCGTGCTGAATGCCCGAGGCCCGTTCCATGTCGAGACCGCCGTTCGCATGACCGCGGTTTTCGTAGAGCAGCAACAACGGGTGCGGTCCCGGCGGCAGGGCCACTGTCGTCAAGCCGCCCCGCGTGTTGACGCCGGCCGCCGCGCGGCCATCCACCGCCGCCAGCACCGCATCGCCCGGCGCATGCTCGATCAGCAGATTCGTCTTCGTGGCGCTGTCCGTTTCCGCCCGGTAATAGATGAAGCGGCTGTCGTAGAGGCCCGCTTCGGCGAGCGTTTCGCCCGGACGAAGGGCCAGCCAGTGAGCCGGCCCGGAATCCGGCTGCTGACGCGCCGTGAGAAGCTTCACCGGCGCCGGGACGCGGGCGGGGCGCACCACTTCCGGCGCCGGCTTGGGCAGCCACTCGCCGGCCGCCGGTTCATTCGCCCCCGCGGGCAGGTAAAGAACTTTGGCGCCGAACGGTTCAAGGGTGTAGGCAATGGCCAGTTCCGTCGTGTCTCCTGCGGTGGCCTTGACGCGGGCGGTTCCGGTGCGGGATTCCGCATGTTGGGAAGTGCGAATGAAAAAGTAGCGCCCGCCGTCTGCGGCCTGGCGGAGAACGACGCTGACGTCCGACGGTGTGCCGGTCACCGTGCAAGGGACCACTTTGGACCGCGCGAGCCGCGCGCCGTGTTCGCGCAACAGGTGACCCAACGCCCAGACGCGCTGATAACGGTCGCCCACCCCGCCCCATTCGCGGATCGGCGCGTTGTAATCGTAGGTCGTCGTCATGTCCCGCGCGCCCCAGTCACCCGGATTGGAGCCGCCAAAGAGCATGTAGTAGTTCAACAAGGTGTCGCCGTTCTGGATGGCAAACAACGTCAGGTTGTTGATCTGTGCCGCCGTCAAACCGTCCTGCTGGTCGCTGAGCTGCCCGCCGACGCGGGAAAACCAGCCGCCCTGCAATTCCGTGGTCATGCGCGGGGCATCGGGCTGTTCGCGTCCCAGCTTTGCGATGTCATTGGCGATGCCGTCCACGCCCCAGCGCGGATAAAAATTGCAGGAATCGAAAACCTGCCGCAGCAGTGGATCGCTCTGGCCGCGCACGCAATGCGTCCAGCAGGTGAACAACGGCACGTCGATGCCGTTGGCCAGCGCGGCGCGCCCGAGCGCCCGGACCTGGTTGCGCTTCACGTCGTCGGAAAAGCCGGCGTAGTCGTATTCGTTTTCCAACTGCACGAGGATGACGCCGGGCTGGCCGGGCGCCTTGCGGGTGATCTGGTGCCGGGCAATGACCGGGCAGACCGCATCATACCAGTGCTTGCACCAGGCGAGATACGTGGGGTCGTCGCCCCGCAGCCAGGCCTGGCCCGCGGGCACACTGGCCGGCCGTTTCGTCAACAGCCACTGCGGATAGCCGCCGGTGTCCCACTCCGCGCAGATGTAGGGCCCGGGCCGCACGATGATGTAAAACCCGAAGGACTCCGCCAGCTTCAGCCAGTCTTCCAAATCCGTCAGGTCCATCTGGGAAAAATCATCCAAGCCCGCGGGCTGCGCGCGTTCGTGCCAGTTCCACGCCGCGTAGGTTTCGACGGCGTTGAAGCCCGCGTCCTTGATCTTTTGAAAGCGGTCGCGCCAGAGCGGTTTCGGGCAGCGGAAATAATGAAACGCCCCGCTGTAAATAAAGACATCGCGGCCATCAATGGTCAGACATTGCCCGTCGTAGCGAATGCGGTCGGGGTGCGCAAACGTCCGCGCCGGCAGGGCCTCAGCCTCCCCCCGAACCGAACTGATTCCCGCGCCGCCGAGCAGTCCGGCCATGGCGCAGGCGAACCACGCCGCGCGCCGGTTGATGTTGCGTTTCCCGCCCCTGCCCGGTTCCGTTTTCATGTTCACGTGATGCTTGGAAGTTGCTGCCCGCCCCATCCGCCGGCCGGCCATGCTTTGGTTCTGTGCGTCCCGCGAGCATCCCGCCAACGAACGTCCCGGTCAACGCGGAATCGGCAAAGGCCTTCGGCCACCCTCTCTCCATCGGATATAGCAGTTTCATAAATACTGTAGCCGTCCTGACGGCAGCAGCCCCTCACCCCGTCCCTCTCCCCATCCGATGGGGAGAGGGTGGCCGAAGGCCGGGTGAGGGGCCGGCGAATAACCCGACGGCTACGACATTATCTAAACCGCTCTAGAGGGAGGGACGGGGTGAGAATTGCCCGAACGGTTTGCGCATTGCCCCCCGAACCGCGAGGTGGCCGCTCTAGTGGGACAGGCAGGATGCCTGTCCCACTACGCCGGTTCGGGGGAGGGGGTTCTGCTGCCTTACGGCGGCAAAATTTGTGAAACGGCTCCGCGCACGATGCCGGCACACGAACGACCGCCCTCCCAAAAAGCAAAGTGGAGCCGGCGTTGCACCGGCTCCACTGCCCTGTTGAAATTGTTCCGTCAGTGTGTTTGTTGCGCAGATTACTTCGCCGGCGTCGGGGTGCCGGAAGACAGCGAGGCGCCGAGGTTCCGGAAATCCGCGCCCAGCTTGGTCAACGCGTCACCGGCGGTCGCGCCGTCGCTTTGCGCCTTGCTCACGCTGCCTTGAATGGCGGCCAGCCCTTGCGCAGTGAGATCCGCGCTCAACGCCGTGCGGATGTCGTTCAATTCGGAAACCAGCGGCCCCAGCGCGTCGCGCGCCGCGATGTAGCTCGTCTTGACGCCCTCGAACTGGGCCATCACTTCGGACCGGCGCTGGGCGCTGCGCTGGCGGATGTCCTCGTTCTGGATCTTGGCCAGCTCCTCATCCCACGTCTGGAAATACGCCGCGCCACGCTTTTGCATCGCCGCCGCCTTCGCGCTGATGTCCTTCGTCACCGAAGCGAGCTGCCGCAGGTTCTGGTCGAACGTTGCGAACTGCGTCTTCAAATCGCCGCCCGGGTTGTTGGCCAGATTGGTCAGCGCGGTCAGCGTGGCGCTCAACTGTCCGGTGCCTTGATCCACGCGCTGCGCGGCCGTCTGCAGCGTGGCCGCCGTGCGGTCCGCCTGGTTGTAACCTTTGGTGGCGCAGCCGGCCAGCAGGGCGGCCGCACCGAAACATGCGATGAGCGTTTTGCAGTTTTTCATGGTCAAAGGGAAAGGGCGGCCGCCGTCTCCATCAACGACCGGCCCGCCGCCCTCAATGTGCCCGGCTTCGGGTGCTTGTCAAATGGACCCACGCCGTGCCGCCCCCGTGCAACACTCACTCGCCAATGATTTTCACCAGCACGCGCTTGCGGCGGTGGCCGTCAAACTCCCCGTAGAAGATTTGCTCCCACGGGCCGAAATCCAGCTTGCCATTCGTGATCGCCACCACGACTTCCCGCCCCATGACCTGCCGCTTGAGATGCGCATCCGCGTTGTCCTCGCCCGTGCGGTTGTGCTGGTATTGCGACGTGGGCGCGTGCGGCGCCAGCCCTTCCAGCCACACCTCGTAATCCTGCAGCAGCCCGTCCTCGGCGTCGTTGATGAAGACGGACGCGGTGATGTGCATGGCGTTGACCAGGCAGAGCCCCTCGCGCACGCCGCTCCGGCGCACCAGCGACTCGACCGTGGGCGTGATGTTCACAAAACCCCGGCGCCCCGGAACCTCAAACCAAAGCTGTTCAGTCAGACTTTTCATGACGGAAGAAATGCCCGCACCCGGGCACGCACTCAAGCCTGCGGAACGGCGTTGCGCACATCCGAAAATTCAAGACGCGCACGAACCTCGGAAAAAAGCAACGGTGTCGGTCGCGAAGAACCCGGAGCGTCTCGATGACCAGGTGAAAACGGGTTTCCGCCGGTCGCGTGCTTCACGACCTGATCCATCGCGCCCGGATATTCGACCCGCCGCTGGCCAGGGCATGCGCAGTGTCAACCCCGCCGCCGTCGGGTCAGCCGCGAAAACCCTTAGCGGGCCACCCCCGAAACGGATCCCGCAACGCGACCTGGGGATTGGGCACCAAGCCGCCGAGGGGTGTCGTAGTTGCCGGAAGCATATTCATGCCGCCATGATGTCCAAATCCCTCTTGACCAGCAAGAAAGACGGACTTACGGTCAAATCATGACCACCGGGATAGATTGCAAACTGCAATCCACTTAGATGTTAGGCCCTGTGACCGCGCCTTGATATGTTCGACCTCGCTATCGCATCGAAAGAGAGACACGAGCGTTTTATTCAGCGTGTCACTGCTTCGCGCGAAGTTTGGGGACTCAAGAGCGCAGATGGTTGGGCGGTTTCGACTTCGACGGCAGATGGTCATGCAGGCCGGAGCGTCATGCCATTCTGGTCTGATCGAGCCTACGCGAAGCAGTGCGCCAAGGAAGATTGGGCGCATTACGAGCCGACGCCGATTCCGTTGGAGTTATTTCTTGAGCGTTGGTTGGTCGGCATGACGGCAGATGGCTGTCTTGTCGGCACCAACTGGAACGCGCAGCTTTGCGGGCACGAGAGCGATCCGTCAGATTTGAAGCAGGAGTTAGAGAGTCACGATGAACACATGGCCTAACACAAAATCTGAGGGGAGCCGTCAAACGATTTTCTAGTTGGATTTTTCATAAGTGAGTTTGAGCAACGAGGGGTTTTTGAGGGCGAGGCGTTTGAGGTAGCGGGCTTCATCATAGGGGGTGCGATCCTGCCAGCATTTCCAGAGGATCCGAATCCATTTGAAAGCGAGGGAACGGAGGATGGCGTGATGTTGTTTGCCGCGGGCTTTTTGGCGGGTGTAAAACGCGCCGGCCCAGGTGGAGTGGTAGATGGATTGATTGGCCATTCGACCCATGACTCCTTCGCGAACACTTCCGGGTTGAACGGCTGTTTGAACTTCAGCAGGTGCCACAAGAGGCATGCCAGTTGGACCCGTTCGCTTCCGCTCATTCGGCCCCGTGGGCCGTCTCCCCGCGGTCGAATCCGTTCGCAACCGTTTCCCGAATCTGAACCCGGTCGGCCGCTTCAACGACCGGAGCCGGCCGGGAATCCGCCCCGAAGGACGGAAGGCTCGCAAAAACGGAAAGCCCGGCGGCCACGGAGAAAAGCCCTCGTCCAAAACCGTTGTTCATCATTGGGCGGTGCATCGTTTGCTTCGTAATTGAATAGTGCTGCATTAACGATCCGCCGGTTTCCCCTGTTCCCGGCCGGAGCGCACGGCCTGTCCCGATTCAGCGGGCGAGTCGTGGCGGTAGGAAAACGAATCGCAGTCCACCTGGCCCGCTTCGGTGTCGTTGTTGTAGGTGAAGAGGCCGATGCGGTCGCCGCGATAATCGCCCCAGCCCAGTTGATACGGCTCGCCCAACGGCGTGAAGGCAGTTCCGTTGGTGCTATAGGAATAGCGACTTTGGCCATCGAGCCCCCACGTCGAGCGCAGCCACAGCTTGTGCGTCGCCAATACCGGCCCATTTTTGATGGCTTGATTGCGCGCGGTTTCCAGCGTCAACACGCCGCCTTCGCGCCGGACGGCGATGGTGCCGTAGTCCTTCGAGTAATGACACAGCCCGGCGACCTGGCCATCCGCCATGCCGCTCAAGTCGAGCGCCAGCGTGACGACGTTGGTGCTGGTGCGAAGGGAGCGTTGCGTGAGGGTGTTGCCCGCCTTTTTGAGATTGTCGTGCTCCAGCGGCTTGAAGGCATGCAGACGCAGAAAACCGGGCCGCTCCGTAAGCGACCACTTGTCCGCGCGCGGCTGGTAGTTCCATTCCCACTGCACGCCGAGTTTCGCACCGTTGAAATCATCATCCGTCTGCGGCGTGAGGATGGGCGTGTTCGCGACCGGTTTGCGCCCCGACCAAACCATGTTGCCCACGCCGTCGCTGCCGACTTCGCCGAGAATCGGCCAGCCGTCCACCCACGTCACCGGCAACAGACTCGCGCAGCGGCCTTCCCAATCGCCCGCGCCATGATGCGTGAGGAAATACCAGCCGCCCTGCTCCGTCTGCACGATGCCGCCTTGATTCGGCTCGTGCGCCTCGGGCTGCGCATGACTGAGCTGACGCTTCTCAAGATAGGGTCCGGCAATGTTGGTCGCGCGTTGCATCATCACATAGCGGCCCACGCCCGGCCGATGTTCGCTGTAAAGGTGGTAGTAGGTGCCGTTGATCTTGTAGAGCTTGTTGGCCTCGCGCCCCGAACCTTCATTCAGTAATACGCGCCAGCCGGGGACGAGATCACGTCCGTCCGCCGTCAGTTTGAACAACCAGGTTTTGTAGCCGTCCTTGAAACAGGTGCCCACGAAATATCCCTGCCCGTCGTCGTCCCAGAACGGACAGCAATCATCCCAGCCCGCCTCACGTTGCACACAGTGCAAGGGCGCCCACGGGCCCGCCGGATCTGTCGCCGTGCTCATGAAATAACCTTCGTCCGGCGTGCCGAAATACACCCAGAATCTTCCGTCGTGATAACGAATCGCGCCCGCCCACACGCCGCGACCGTAGCGGTTCATGCGGTTCCAGTTCAGCTCCGGCCCGATTTGCGTCACGTCGTCGATGACGTGCCCGAGAATTTTCCAATTCACCAAATCCTTCGACCGCAAAACCACCATGCCGGGCGAATATTGGAACGTGGAGGAAATGGCGTAGTAGTCCGGGCCGACGCGGATGCAGTCAATGTCGCTGTAATCCGCCGGCAACACGGGATTGCGGTAGGTGCCGTCGCCTTGGTCGCCCCAACGCTGCCATTCGCCCCATTGAATCGGTGCGGCCAGAGCGCCGGCTGAGAACAGCAACGCGAAAATAAGAAGGTTCATTTGCTTCATGGGTCGAGACTCACATGATCGAACACGTTGCTGATGGACTTCTCCGCGCTTCCAGTGCTCACGGCAAAACCAACCGAGCAAGACGTCGAGAGCACAGCCTCGGCTGAACCTGCCTTGAACCAATTCGTGCCATCCACGGATTGATAGCCGGTGAAGGTATCACCCTTGCGTTCGATCTTGAACCACACGGGCAGCCACGTGTAATCGCAACCCGGCTGCCAGTTCATTTTGGCGGAAGTTTCTGAGCGCGCGCCAAACCGGCACTGGCGTCCGCCGATTTCCCCGAGCGTCAGCGCCACCGCCTTCGCTTCGGGCTTCAACGAGTCGCGCACCATCAGACCGACCTTGTCGCGCCCGGTCCACTTCGCCTCGATCAAGCGCGCGATGAACACGAAATCGTTGGTTACATTACGATGAACGAAAGTAAGCGAATCCGATTTCCCTCCAATGTCCCCGCCCGTGACTTCGGTGACGAATGTATTCCCGCTTGCGGCGGAATAAGTCGCGCCGACGCCCTTCGCAGTTTTGCCAATCGTTGAACAAGTCCAGCCCGGCGGCAGCGTCCCGGCGGCGAGCGGTTGCGCGGCGACGACTTTGGAATTTCCGCCGAGGCCGGCCTGATTGGTCGCCGCCACAGTGTAGTAATAAACCGTGCCGTTCGAGACTGTGGTGTCGGTGTATTGCGGGTCGGTGTTATTGTTCCACGCAGCGACCGGAACGAATGGGCCTCGCGCGCGCGTCGCGCGTTGGACCACGTAACCTTGGGCGCTGTCGTCGGGAGATTTCTCCCAACGCAGGAAAACCCGCGAGACACCGCCGGTCGCGGTCAAGCCCCCCGGAATCGGCGGCACCGGATGGGGCGGCAGCGGCGACGCGTCGGCGCGCAGCGTGAACGTCAGCGTGCCGTAACCGAAATGATCCCAACTGCCTAATTCAGGCCGGACCAGTTCCGTCATTTTTTTGGTGTAAGGCGCGGGCAAGCCACGCAAAACCGCGTAATGATTGTAAATCAATTCCCAGACAGGCCAGCCGATCCGGCCACGCCCATTGATCGTGAGATTAAACTGCCGGGCATCGGCGCAGTTGTTGTAAAACGTGTAGGGAATTTCCGAGGCAGGATACGAAAGGTTGCACTTGGCCACGTATTCCGCGCCGGCCAACAAACGATTGTTCGCGTAGCCAAACAAATCCACGCCCTGATTCCACGCCACCTGACACGCGCTGCCCAACAGGCCCACGCCAAGTTGCGCGTGGGCTTGATCGCGCCCGCTTTCCTGCCACTGGCCGCAATTTTCCGAGTAAAGAAACGGCACGGCGTTGGAAATGGCGCCATTCCCCTGCCCGTGTTTGAAGTATTCGACGCCTTCATTGAAGATGTTCGTGCTGTCACACAATACGCCCATGGCGATCAGCGCGCCGATGTTGCAGGCGTCCCAGTTCGCCCAGAAGTAACTGATGCATCGTCCGGCATGATTGGAAAGGAAACCGTGGCACTGGGGATAAAAGTATTTCACCATCATGTTGGTGAACGCATTGAAATCCTTCGCCTGCCACCCGGGATAAATGCGCAACAATTCACCGGCCATCGCGAAGTCAAATATGGGAATGCCGCTCAAGCCGGGAATGTCCGCGCCATGCGGAATTTGATCCACCGACGACGACCACGCGTTGCAAATCCGCACGGCGCACTCGGCGTTGTTGGTGTCGCCAGAAATGGCCCAGCGCAGCGCGTTGAGATAAGCGGCGTGGGCATCGCGGTCGGCGCGCTGACGACTCACACCGAGATTGGCTTGCGCGGCGGGCTTCCAATTGCTTTGCGCTTGCGGATCGCGCAAGAGCTGCTGCCAGTCGTCAATCCACGGATGATTCCCCGCCAGCACGTTGGTGCGCATCCGCTCAAGATCCGCCCTCGTGTGCAAGCCGCCGGGATGCACGAATGGCTGCACGGCAGCGAGATTTCCAGCGACGCATAATGCTGCCGATATCGCTATTATTTTGATCATGCTGAGGAAAATGCGATTGATTGGCCGCACCTGGATTCGACTACTTTGAAGCATTTTTCAAATCACGATCCAGCGCTTTACCGTCAAACGGAATCACGATGATTTTGCTGCCGTGGCCATCATTGCCATGTTCCTGCTCCTTCTCCACATCGATCACAGCCAGCGTGATCGCCGCGACATGACCGTTCTCAATGTAAACTCCAGGCCGCTCCAGCTTCGGCCAGCGGTTGACAGTGCCATCGGTGTAGCGCAAAAAGTCTTGCGCGGGTGTGTAGGCAAGACCGCGATAAATCCAGCCATCGATGCCGTTGGTGGAAGTGAGGTGATACGCTTTGCGGTCGCTCCAGTTATTGACGGTAACATGATAGAAACCGCCGCTGAACCAGAGCACAGGATCTTCCAGATTTTGCCGGGCGTGTTGCGGCATTCCAGCGATGCCCGGGTAAATACTCGGGCCTTGGGCCACATACGGTCCGAGCACACCGTTGGTGCTGATCATGACAATGCCAGGGCGTCCAAACATTTCGTAGTTGCCGTCCGGCCGAAGCAAAATGATTTCGTTCGATGCGCGCCATTTGGGATTATCGGCCACGGCAATTTTGCCGAGCAATTCCCACGGGCCGTCCAACGATTTTGAAACATACACTGTTCCCGGCCGTGTTTCGCTGATGACGATCGCGTAACGACCGTCGGCCAGTTGCAACGCCGTGACGTTGTGGCCTCGACCGCCTTCGCTGTCTGGCCAGCAAAGGCCCTTGTCCACATACGGGCCGTAAAGGTTGTCGCTGACCGCGTGAATGGCTTTGGAGTTCCACCATTCGTTGTGGCCGCGCGCCTGGTCCCAACGGCTGCCAAATAAATGATATTTTCCGTCCGGTCCCTTGATGATTTTTCCGTCCCAATAATCCCATTGCTTCATCGTCACGTCTTCGAGTCCGTTCTTCGTGTCCCGCGGCCCGACGCTGGCCGCGCCCCAGACATTAGTAGTCAACAGACTGAGAATCGGCATTGGCTGGAAATAGTCGATGAACGTCTTCGCCGATTTTGGTTCAGCAGCACAAGCACCGTTGCTGGCGGCCAATAGAGCCAAACCAGCTCCGAGGGAGCATAATTTTCGATGGTTGATCATTGTCACATTTATACTTGCGAATTAATGCCGCCCCATACATTTGGCTTTCAGAGCTGGAACGCCAAGCGCGGGAAATTAGGCGGAAAACTTTTCATTTCTATGTTTCGTCCTGCGTTATGGAAAACATGCGCTATTGCCGCGAGTCTCGCGATGCCAATTCCGCCGCGGCGGGATAAGGTGACACCTCGGCCGCCCCAATGATCGCGCCGTTGATCGTCTGGCGCAGCGCGAACACCAGCACGTTCTTCTCACCGTTGCCAAACTTCAGCCAGCACTCCGGCAAATAGAATTCCCGCTGCGGCCCGGCCTCCCAATGCCTCCCAATGTCATGGCCGTTCAGCCACATGAAGCCGTTCCCCGACGCGTTGATCAGCAGTCGCCACGGAATCCACTCGTCCATCGGCGTCGCCGGCAATTCAAATTCGACGCGATACCAGGTCAGCAGCGCGTCATGATGCCCCTTCGGTTGAATGTCATTTCCCCTGCGCGCAATCGGCGTTTGCGTTTCAAGCGGGATCTTTTCCCAATCAGCTGCGGAGACATTCGGATTCGGTTGGTTCCAACCGGCGGTGACGCCCCCAAGATTTGTGGCGACCTCCCAATCGAGCGGTTCGGCGATGGCCTGGTCATTGCCAGACAGGCCCGCTCGCCGGATGCCGCTGAGTTCCTCCATTGGAATGTAGCCATGCTCGAATCCGATGTTCTCGTAGAGCAGCACGATTTCGTTCGTTCCGGCGCGCAACAGTCCACTGACGTCGAATCGGTTGTCGAACTCGTTTGGCAGGATGCGGTCGAAGGATTTCTTCGTGTTGCGCGTTGCAGCGGCAGCATACTCATCCGATGGATAAAGGCGCTTCGCAATGCGTCCGTTCACCTGAGCGGAAACAATGTCCCGGGTGAATGTGTTGATCAGCAGCTTCGTGAAATTCGTCGCTTCGTTGATCGGAGAAGTGGCAAGCGCAAACCGCGCACGGTAGATGACGTAACGCTGGTCGCTCACGCCAAGTTCCGGCAGCGATTTGCCGGAAGGCAACGGCTGCCACGGACCGTTGAGCGGATCGTTCCGCTTGAGCGCCGTGGCGATTCGCACCGGCGTGGGCAATGCGGCCGGACGCGCAATCGGTTCTTGTTGCTTGGGATACCAAACGCCTTCCGCCGGTGTTTTCCCAGGCGCAATCACCAGCACCTTCGCGCCCAGCGGCGCAAGATCGTAGTCCACATCAAAGGGCGGAATGATCGCGGAAGCCACAACAGCGTCCGCTGTTTTTATCATCACGCGGTTACCGTCCTGGTCAATGTTGTAAATCGGCTCCGTCGGCTTCACGATTTTTCCCGGCACCACGGCAACCTTGCCAGAGACCGGATTTTTAGGATCGCTGTTGTCCAGAAACACAAAGCGCGTGCCGTCCGGGCCAACGCGCACACCGCCGAACAGATTCGTCGGCGCGCCTTGCAGTTCACACGGCCCGCCATTGGCGCGGAGCAATTGCGTTTCGTTTTCGCGAATGAACTGGTTCACGCCCCCGGCCGCGAGGTATTTCGCGCCGCGCGCGCCCCACTCGCGAATCGGCGCATTGTAATCGTAAGTGGTCGTCTGGCCGCGCGCCTGCCAGCCACCAAAATGCGTGCCGCCGACAAACATGTAGGTGTTCAGCCCCGTTGCGCCGCCCAGCAGCGACATCAGACTGATGGCATTGTAATGGCGAGCATCGGAATAATTGTCCTCGCTCAATTGGCCGCCGACCAACGAAAACCAGCCGCCCTGCAATTCGGTGACAAAGCCCGGCGCATCCGGCTGCTTGGCGCGCAGCGACATCATGCGTTGTGCGCAGCTCGGCGCGGCGGTGAGGCCGACGTAATAATTGTCGCAATCGAACACTTGCGAAAGCACCGGATCGCTGCTCTGGCGACATTCACGGGTTAGGCAGGTGAAGATGGGAACATTGACGCCGGAATTGGTCGCCGCCTCATACAAGGCACGCAGCATTTTCGGTTTATGGCCGCACTTGAAAGCGTCGTATTCGTTTTCAATTTGCATCAGGACGATGCCTTTGCCGCCCTTTGGCTTGCGGGTGATCTGTTCCCGGGCAATCAACTTACACACGGCGTCATACCAGTGAACGCTCCAAGTAATGTCGGAATCCTCCGGGCTGCGCAGCCAGAAATGATCGCCCGCAGTCGGTGCGAACTTCGCGAGCCAGCGCGGATAACCGCCGCCCGCCCACTCGGCGCAGATGAACGGGCCGGGACGAACGATGGTGTAAAATCCGAATTCATTTTGCGCCATGTCCAGCCACGCTTTGAACTCGGAAAGGTCCACCTTGGAAAAATCGTTCAAGCCGGCGGGCATTTCGCGTTCGTGCCAGTTCCACGGAACATAGGTGTCCACGGTATTGAAACCGGCTTCCTTAATTTTCTGGAAACGGTCGCGCCACATCTCGCGGGGCGTGCGGAAGTAATGAAACTCCGCGCTGCGGATGAAGGTGTCCCTGCCATCAATGGTCAGACATTGCCCGTCATAACGAATGCGATTCGGATGCGAAAAATATTTGGCCGTCCCAGCCGTTGTTTGTGCCATGAGGCTTGCGCTCGTGGCCGATGCAACAACACACAGAATCCCAAAAGGCTTGCGCAATCGCCTCACGACCGCTGATCCCATAGTGATCATGGATAAATAAGCCGGAAAAATGCGTTGCCGTTGGTTGGCAGAAGCGAAACCGCGTTGGTTGCCTCCGTTCCGGCGATATCCTGCCAGTTGGTTGTATTCAGATTGGTGCTCACCTGCAAACGCCAGCCGGTGTGGTCCGCCGGCCAGCTCAATTGAAGTTGGTTGCCAGTCAAGGTTGCGGAACTCGTCAGGCGCGCCGCCGATGTCGGCCGGGCGCTGACCTGAATCGAACTGGGGCTTTCGCCCACAACATTCGCGGCGCGGACGACGTAGTAATACATCACACCGTTCGCCAGCGCAGTATCCGTGAACGTGGTCGCCGTCACGTTCGTAATCTGCGTGTAAGGTCCACCATTCGTAAGCGAGCGAAGGAGGCTGTAGCTGCTGGCGCTCGTGACGCCATTCCAGCTCAACACGATCTGGCCGTCGCCCGGCATCGCCGCCAGGCCGGTCGGCGCGGCGAGCGGCGTGACGAACGTGGCCACATCCGCCGCGCTCAAAGCGCCGTTGTAGATGCGGAAATCGTCCACTTGGCCGTTCAAATACGGATCGTTGTATTGCGATTTTCCGATGTAATTCTGCGTCGTGGTCCCGAGGAAGCTTGGGACCAGAGTCATCGCGCTGTTCGTGCCGACGGGGACGCCGTCCACGTAGAGAACACCCCCGTTGCCGCCGATGGTCACCGCGACGTGTTTCCAGACGCCGGTGGGCAGTTCGCTGGCGCCGTCAATGATCTGCTCGCCGGCGCCCCCGCTGGTGGTGATGGCGAATCGAATGGCATTATTGGTCGTCCCGTTGCGCGGGGTGAGGAACATGTAAACGCTCTGGCCCGTGCCGAAGTCGAAAATCCGCGACCACGTGCTGCTGCTGGTCAGCTTTACCCAGGCGGCAATGCTGACCGCATCCAGATTCGAGACCACGCCGCCGGGCAGGGTCACATATTGAAAGGAGTTACTGCTCAAGTTCACCGCATTGTTGCTGTAACCAGCGACGCGCGTCGGGGAGTTGACCAGCGTTCCGTCCCAACCGTTACCCGTCGCGTCGGCTGCGGTCGTGCCGCTGGTTTCGTCGAATTTCAAATAAGCTTGAAGCATGGGTGGCACCTGAGCGGCCGCCGGCGCGGGCATTCCCTCGAATTGCAACTCCGCCGTGTTGCAATAGCCATTGGGCGGACCGATGTAGCGCACATAACGATAGCCGCCCGTGTTGGTGACCGTCTGGACCGTGGTCGTTCCTGGCGCCGGCGTGCTGCCAATCGTGCAGAGCGTCACCACGCCGCTGCTGAAGTCGGCCACGTTGCAGCCCTGGAATCTGCCGCCGGTCATCCGGTCGGGAAAGTTCGCGCGCGGATAATACCCGACCTTTGTGATGCGATACGAAGCGCCCAAGTCCAATCCGGCCCACCCGCCGCTCGGCGCGGAACAGTCGAACCAGGTGATCGGCGCGTTGTCGAACAGTTGATCTTTCCACTGGCCGTTGACGAAGACGGAGTCCGTGCCAATCACCGTTCCGGTCAACCGCTGATTCGCCGTCACGCTCACCGGCAGACTGTTGGTCGTTTCCACGCCGTTAATGATCGCTGAAACGACATAATAATACGCCGTGTCCGGCGTCAGGTTGGTGTCCGTGTAGAGAAAGTCGGTGGCGGATTGATTCGCAGCAATGACCGTGTAAGGTCCGTCGACGCTCGTGGCGCGCTTGACGTTGTAACCGGTGGCGTAGGCGCTGCCATACCACCAGACTCTTGCCGTGCCGGCCAGCGGCGCATCCGCCTGCAACGCGCTCGGCGCGGGTGAATTCGTGATGCGATCCAGCGCGTGCGTCAGGGTCGTGAAACCGATTTGATCGAAGCCGCCGCTGTTGCCGCCGTAATTGCCGCCGCCGCCTTCGGGCCGATTGGCCAGGGCCGAGGCCATCGTGTAAGGCGCGGACAAGCCTTTGATGTTCAAGTAGTGATTCCAGATCATGTCCAAGCCCGCGCGATAATTGCTGCCGACGGCCGGCCCCGTTGCGGTGGCATCGCAGCCCGCGTAATTCACCCAGGGAACGCCATTGGTTGTCATTGCCCGGCAGGTGTATTCGCTCATCGCCAGCACGGCATTGTTGTCGTAGCCGAACAAGTCGTCGCCCTGGTTCCACGCCACCTCGCAAAGTTCCGCCAGCAACACCGGATCCAGCGAGGCATGCCCCATGTCGCGTCCCATTTCCTGGCTCTGCCCCAGATAGCCGGGATGCATGAAATACACCGCGTTCGTCACCATGCCATTGCCCGCACCGCTGCCCTTGTAGTAATTGACGGCGAAGTCGTAAATGTCCCTCCGGTCACACACCACGCCAATCGCCGCCGCGGCGCTCAACGCAAACCCGTCCCAGTTCAGCCAGTAATGCGACCAGCACGTGCCATTGTGTGCCATCAGAAACCAATAGATGCCGTTGCCGTTGAACGCATCCGTGTAAAACCGATACACCAGAAAATTTTGGAACCGCGCAAAGCCGCCGGAGTCCACCCACGGCTGGTAATCCCGCAGCAATTCCGCCGCGCAGGCAAAATCAAATCCTTGCGCACCCATCAACAACAGCGCATTGGAATTCCCCCGGATTTGCACCACCGTTTTGGCATACGAATCCATGTTCCGCATCGCGCATTCGGCAAAGTTCGTGTCCCCGGTCAGGCGGTAGCGCAATGCACATTCATAGGCAGCCGCGGCGTCGTTCATCATGGGAGCGTAGTTGTCGTTGACGCCGCGAGAGGGATACGCAATGGGATTGGCCGTGTAGGACGCCGAGGAATGGCCGTTGTTGGTCAGCACGGCATAAGCCGACGCCCACGGCTCGGCCCCGGCGGCAATTTTCGCCTTCATGCGATCAATGTCCGCCTGCGTGCTCATGCAGCCCGGATGCACGAATGGCCCGTAATGGCTATCCAAATTGGTGACCGTGTAAAAAACCGTCGAACCAATCACCGTCAGCTGGCCCGAATAGCCAAGCGGCTGCGAGCCCAACGCGAGATTTCCCGAACTGTAACCGGTGAACAGCGGATAACTGTTCGTCGCAAACGGACAGTTGGCGATGTTGATTGTCGCCGTGCCGTGGATCGTCACCGTGCCCGCTTCAATCGGCGCATGGTTCGTTCCCGTCAGGCCCGGCTCGGAAATGCCCGTCATGCCAAACTGCAGCGTCGCCCCTGTGCTGCTGCCGATGATCAAATGATTCGGCGACACGTAATTCGTATCCGCCCGGGCCAGCACACCGAACGTCGCACCGTCCCGCACCGAGATCGTCGAGCCGATGGATTGACTCGGCGCATAAGCGACAAACAGCGACCCGTTGCTCACCGTCGTGGTGCCGGTCAGGTTGTTCGCGCCCCAGAGCACCATTGGCCCAACCACCCCGCCGTTCGTAGAGACAACCAAATTGCCCGCGCCCGAAAACGGGCTCGTGACGAGTCGGAAACTGTCATTCAACAGTTGCAACGCGCCCGATTGAATCACGGTGTTGCCGCTGTAAGACGCCGGCGGATTGAATGGCAGCGAAATCGTCAGCGTGCCGGTGCCCGTCTGCACCACGCCGCCAGAACCCGTCAGCATGCCGTTCAGCGTAATGTCGCCGCTGCCAGCGAACGTCACGGTGTTGCCGTTATTGTTGATGTTCTGCCCGAAGATCAAATTGCCGACCGCCGCGTTGATCGGCTGCGTCGTGCTCAAGGTCACCGGCACATTGATGGTTTGCGCACTGGCCGAATTGTTCGTCAGCCCGCCATTCAGTCCCAGTGTATTGGCCGCATTGGTGAGGTTGTAACTGCCCGCATTGTTGCTGAAAGTCAGCGAACCAACGTAACTGCCGGCATCCAGGTTCACCGTCGTTTGGGTGTTGCCCGCAAAAATCACGACGTCGTCGTAAGCCGGCGCGTTGGTCGCAGTCCAGTTTTCCACCGTGCTCCAATGGTTATCCGCGCCGGCGCCATTCCAAACAAAAGTCTTATCCGCCGGAAGCTGACTTTGAATTGCTGCAACGCTGGCACCCACTCCGAGGTTATGAATATTCGTCACCTCCGAGGCCGAGAGCGCCCCGCGATACAGCAGAAAACTTTTGGTCGTGGAAAGGGCCGAATTATCCCCCCACGTTTGCGTAGCCGTGCCGCCGCCGACGGTGAAGTTCTGCGCCTGGGCCAGGCTGTTCTGGCTGAAATCATTCGTCTGCGATCCCGTCAACGCCCCGTTCACATACTGCCGGAAAATATGCGTCCCGGCGTCATAGGTCAGAACGATGTCATACAGCGTTCCCGCCGTCATTGAATAGGCCAATCCCGCCGTCTGCCCGTAACGATTGTAGGCTATGCCGGTCGCATTGCCCGCTCCGCCACCGCTGAGGCAGCTTCCCCATTTGAAACCGTAAACGGCTGCGTAGCCATCATAGCCAGTCGCGATGTAGCCATTGGCGGGGCCGTTGTTCGCGGCATACAGGACCACGCCGCCCCCGCCCTGAACGGTGACCCAAGTCTGAATCGTGAAGCTGCCGGTGAAACCGTTGAGCGCGCCCGCCGCCAGATTCAGCCCGGTGGTGCGGGAATTGCCGCCGGAAATCGTCAGGCCGCTGCTGGTCAGGGACGTGTTGGCATCCGGGTTCAGCGTGGCTTGGGCATTTCCCAGCGCATCCGTGATCGTCTGTCCCCCGGCGACCGTGCCATAACTCTGCAAATCGAAATAATCCACCAAAGCGACCGCTCCCGGACACACGTTCCCAATGAACAACGCAGCGATCAACAACAGCCCGGACAATGCCGAACGCGGCACAAACACCCTTTGCCGGCACTTGGGCCTGGCAAAACATTCATTGGCCAGACTGGCCGTGTTGCGGCGCGGTGTGCGCACGCGCTCTTCGGAGGCCCGCACGGAGGACGGGACGCGCCTTGGTTTGCAGCAAACGGCTGACATTTGATGTGCGTGGTTCTCGGAAAGCCAGTCGCTGCCCGTCAGACGGCGACCCGTCCGACGGGCGTGACGGCGATGGCTTCAGTGGCGGCATCGTCACACGACCTCCCCACGCCCACAACAACCACGCCACTAACGCTGTAAAGTAGAGGCCCTGCCCAAATCGAGAGGCGGACGCACGGATCATGATAAAACGCTGCTCATCATGGCGACGCCCAGACTGCCGCCGCAGCGAAGCGAAGTGGTGTGAAAGCAAACGCGGCCGATTTGCCGGCGTTCATGCGCGGAGGTTGGCCAGCCGTCCGGCCCGGGCGCAATGCTGGTAGCGACCACCGGCTGACCCGTTGGCAGGTTAAATCACGATCCCTCCGGCAGCCGCCGGTAGAGACCCCAGATGCCAATCACGGCGAGCAACACCAGGTCGGGAAACAGCATGGGCGCGAACACCGGCGCGCCATATACAACGCGGTCAAACAACGTCGGCCCCACGCCCGTCACATCCGCGTGCAAGTGGAGTCCGAAGCCCACGAGGCCCACCAGCGCCTGCAGCAGCATCAGGCCGAGACAAAACCGCAGATAGGACCGGTTGATGCGCATCACCAGCGGCACCAGCATGAAACCGACCGCCAGCGCGCTGCTGGCCACGGGAATCCATTCGGTGACATGGTAAAACCCATTTTGCGCGTGGTCCGTCACGCTGAAAACGAAGTTGCCCAGGAATCCGCCCAGCGCCAGGAAGATGACCCATTGCGGCCACTCGAGCGCCTCCGCGTCCACCATGCGGTTCATCACGAGCAGCAGGCCAATGCCCGTGTAAGCGAGGGGTGCGGCAAACGGCGCCGCGTAAACCAGGCTCGCCAGCGTCCAGCGCTGGAAGAACTGGCTCTCGAGATGCCACACCAAACCCGTAATGCCGATCAAGATGGCGGCCCAGCCGACCGCAAATCCCAGACGCCGCCACCAGCGCAGGTTGCCGCGCGCCAGGCAGACCACGGCCGGAATCAGCACCAGCGGCGACAGGACCGAGAAGACCAGCGGGATGTATTCCGTGCGATGCCGGAAGAAGTTGGTGCTGTGCGCCAGAAAGATGTCCGGGGCGAGCCCGCCCAGGTTGAACAGCGCGAAGCATTCAACCCACATCCGCGGGCTGCGATACCACTTAACGACCGGCTGCATGTTCCTGGCGCAGTTGCTCCGCTTCCGCGCGGATTTCGACGAGGTGCTGCAAAATCGGGTAATTGCCGTGCCACTGCACGAAGTCCGCGCCGCCCATGAACGCACCGTGCTTGGCGGTGCGGCCGTAATAATGCCAGAGGTCGAAATACTTGAACGCAATGGGCTGGCTGTAAGGTTCGCCCTTCAGCAGACCGTCCTGCTGCAACTGGTCCATGATGGCCTTGGCGGCCAGCACTTTTTCGTTCGTTGACTTGACCACTTCGTCCGCCTCGCGATAGACGCGGTCCACCAGCGCCGGCGTGTGGCATTGCAGGCAGATGTTCTTCATCTTGGCCTGCGCCCGCGCGGCGTCGGGCCGGGGCTTGGTCACTTCGGCAAACAAATAGTAGGACAGGCGTTCCGAGGGATCATGCGTCACGCCCGTGCCATTGATGCCGCTCATGTGGCAGGTGGCGCACGTGGGAACGAACATGTCATGCGTCGTCAGCTTGTCCGGCGGTGCGGACAGATTGAGCAACTGCCTCTGCGCCGCAAACATCACGCCGTGCTTGGATTCGGTGTAAATTTCCATCTGCGAATGGTCCGGCCCCAGATGGCACTGGCCGCAGGTGGACGGCAGGCGGGCCAGTTCCACCGAGGACGTGTGCCGCGTGTGACAGGCCGTGCAGTTGCCGATGGTTCCGTCCGGGTTGGGCCGCCCGACGCTGTGGCAACTGGCGCAGCCGCTCGTCGTCGCGGCCGCGCCTTCCAGCGTGGTGAGCGCGTTCGGCGGCCGCTTGACAGCGCCCGGTTGATAATGTTCGCCAAAGGCCACCTGCTCCGGCGTGAAATCCTTGTCACCGGCCACCGCGGCCCACGATGCCGCCGCATGCCGGCTGTGCAGGAATTGCTGGTAGATGGCCTCGTGGCAGGTGCGGCAGTTGGCCGGCGTCACCGCCGTGTTGATGACAAAGCCATTGTGGTTGGTGCCCTGCTGGCCTGCCGCCACCTGGTGGCAATCAAGGCAGTTCACACCCTTCCGGGCATGCACGCTCATCTCAAATTCGTGGACGATGGAGTATTGCGCGTTGCGGTGGCATTCGGCGCATTTGCCGCTGGCCCGGATGAGCGCCGCGCTGGGCTGTTCGACCACCACGCGGGGCCGGCGGGAATTCACCAGGTAGGCCGCCACGATCATGGCCGTGGCCATGGCGATGGCGATGAAGACGCCGCGGAAGTGCATGACCTTTAGTTGACGACGCCCGTTGATGGCGTCAAGCCATTTTGCCCCGCGAGCCGCATTTCATCGCGGAAGCGGTCACCCGCGCAAGCGCGCCAGCAAATCCGCCAGTTGCGGTCCGACGCGGTGCAACTGTTCCCGGTGCGCTGCCGAGAGCTGCTCCAGCAATGCCTCACCGCGCACGGTCAGGGCCAGATAAACGCGCCGGCGATCCTGCGTGTCCGGTTCGCGCCGCGCCAGACGGGCGGACACGAGCCGGTTCGCCAGCCCCACGGCGCTGTGATGCCGGAGCTGCAGCCGTTCGGCGAATTCGCTGATGGTCACACGGTCGCGCCCGGGAAAGCCCTTGATGGCGAGCAAGGCCTGATGTTGTTGCGGCGTCAGCCCGGCGCCGCCGGCCGCCGCTTCGCTGAAGTGGAGGAACTGGCGCAGCGCATACCGCAGGGCGGCCAGCGTTTCATATTCCGCCTTGGAAATGTGGGTCGGTTTCGTCGGCATGGCTTCGGTGAGCAAACGAGCAAACCATCCGGGCCGTCCAAAATCCAGTTGTTTTATATCGCACTACGATATATTTTTCCGGCGTCCGGGTGCTCCCGGCCATCATCATGACTCATTCTCAAGCTACGCCGGATCGGCTGTCGGATTTCCGCGCGGACCGGCGCATGTTGTTGCTCGCCGGTTTCGCCGTGCCCATCGGCGCCATCAGCGCCCTCGTTGCCAAAGCGTTGCTGTGGCTGATTGCGCTGATCACCAACCTCGCCTTCTTTCACCGCTGGTCGATCGCGCCCACCCTGCCCCAGGACCATCACCTTGGCTGGTGGGTGGTGCTGGTGCCGGTCGCCGGCGCCCTGATAATCGGGCTCATGGCGCGTTATGGCTCGGAAAAAATCCGGGGCCACGGCATCCCTGAAGCGATTGAGGCCATCCTGATGGGGAAAAGTTTGATCCAGGCACGCGTCGCCATCCTGAAGCCCATTTCGTCGGCCATCTCAATCGGCACGGGCGGCCCGTTCGGTGCGGAGGGGCCGATCATCATGACCGGCGGCGCCTTTGGCTCGCTGTTCGCGCAGTTCTTTCACCTGTCGGCAGCGGAGCGCAAAACCCTGCTGGCCGCAGGTGCGGCGGGCGGCATGGCGGCCGTGTTCGCCACCCCCGTGGCGGCCGTGCTGCTCGCGGTGGAGCTTCTGCTGTTCGAATGGAAGCCACGCAGCTTCGTGCCGGTGGCGGTCGCCGCTGTCGTGGCCGCGGCGTTGCGGGTGCCACTGCTCGGGGAAGGTCCCATTTTCCCCGTGTTGCCGCATGACAGCCTGAGCGGCTCGACCCTGCTGATGGCCGGCGGCGTCGGCATCATCGTGGGGCTGGTGGCCACGCTGCTGACTTTGCTGGTGTATGCGTGTGAAGACCTGTTCGAACGCTTTTCCATTCACTGGATGTGGTGGCCGGCACTGGGCGCCGTTGTCGTTGGCATCGGCGGCGTCATCGATCCGCGTGTGCTGGGCGTGGGCTACAACACGATTCACGCATTGATGCGCGGGGAAATTCTGGGCGCGGCGCTGATTGGCCTGCTGATTGCCAAGGCCATTGTCTGGTCCGTGGCGCTGGGCTCGGGCACTTCCGGCGGCGTGCTGGCGCCATTGCTCATCATTGGCGGCGCGGTGGGTGCGTTGCTGGGGCAATGGCTGCCCGCGGGCGACCCGCGCCTGTGGGCGCTGGCGGGCATGGCGGCAATGATGGCCGGCATGATGAACGCCCCGCTGACCGGGATGATTTTTGCCCTGGAACTGTCGCACGATCTGAACACCCTGCCCGTGCTGCTGATCGGCTGCACCGCCGCCTTCGGCGTCGCGATTCTGCTCCTGCGCCGCTCCATCCTGACCGAAAAACTGGCGCGGCGCGGCCAGCACATCGCCCGTGAATACAGCGTCGACACCTTTGAACTGATGCGCGTGGCGGATGTCATGGACCCGTCGCCGCCGACCATTCACTGCGATCTCACCATCGCCCGGCTGTCGGATTTGATCGCCCGGGGCGACACGTCCGTGTCCCGCCGGCAGGGAACGCTCATCGTGGACCCGCAAAATCGCCTGGCGGGCATCATCACCCGTGGCGATGTCGTGCGGGCGCTGCAAGCCGACCCCACGGGCGCGACCACCGTGCTGGCCGTGGGCAAACGCGAACTGGTCGTCGCCCACCCCGACGAACTGCTGCGCGACGCGCTGGGCCGGATGTTGCGTCACAACATCGGCCGGCTGCCCGTCGTGGAGCGCGACCATCCCGAGCACGCGGTGGGTTATCTCGGCCGCTCGTGCATTCTCGCCGCCCGCCTGCGCCAGCATGACGAGGAAGAGGTGCGGGAGCGCAGCCGCATGCTTCATTCATTGATTCCCGGTTAAACCTTCAGCCCAACACCCACCGAACCTATGATGCTCTGCTTGAAATTCGCCGTCGCGGTCACCTTCGGCCTTGGCATTCTCGCCTTGTTGTAATTCAACCCACCGCCGCCCCGGCGGCCGGCGCGGGCGCGGGGCCCGGCGCATCCAGAACGCGCCGGGCCGCCGCCACGCCGGCGGCAATGCGCTCGTCGTTCGGCGGACAGTTTCCTTTGCGCAGGCCGATTTCGTGCAATTGCAAATGCGCGAACGTGTTCAGGCCGGCGAGTTCGAGCGTCTTCCGGGCGCAATTCAGCGGGCAGCCGTCGATGACGAGAATGCGTTGCGCCTTTTCACCCTTGTTCAACAACGGCTTCACGCGCCCGCCGATGCCGGCCAGGCAGGACATTTCGCCGCCGCCTTCGCGGCTCAACTGCCGCGCGATGCGGTCGGCCAGTTCACCCGCATCCGAACATCCGGAGCAGGCATAGACAATCGGTTTCGCGGGCAGCGCGGGCTGCGGCGCGGACGCCGGCGAAGTCGCGGGAGGATTTGTCGGATTCATCGCACCGCCACCTCCTGACTTCCGGTCAACGTTTCACGCACCCTGCGCTGCACCTCGTAAGGCGTCCACACGTTGCTCTTCCACAAATGCACCAGCCGCCCGTCCGGCCCGATGAGCGCCGTGCGCAGGTCGTGCGAGATCAGGCCATTTTCGCGGACGTAATAAAGCCCGAGCAGTTGCGCCACCGTGTCAATCTGCCCGGCGTCGCCCGTCGCAAAGGTCCAGTCCGCCGTGCGGGCCTCGTAGCGCGACGCATACTCCTTGAGCACGGCCGGCGTATCGAACTCCGGATCCATGCTGATGCTCAACAAGTGATAACGGCCCGGCAGCTCCTTGTTCAGACGCTGCTCCAATTCGGCAAAATGCTTCGACATGAGCGGGCAAAAATTCGGCAGCGGGCAGCGCGTGTAAATGAACGTCAGCACGACCGCCCGACCGCGATAATCGCTGAGCCGGACGGCGCGCCCGTCCTGATCCACCAGTTGGAAGTCCGGCACGGTTTCGCCCACTTGCACGCGTTCCGCTTCACGGTCGGCCAATGTCGCGGCGGAAGCATCCACCGCAGCGGCTTCCGCGGGCGCGGCACTGCCCAGCTTTTGCACGCGTGCGATCCAGGAATCATCATCCGTCACGGCCAGTTCAAACTGCACCTCGTCCCCCGGCGCCAACCCGTTGAGGACCGCGACATCCTTCACCTCAAACGGCATCGTCATGGCCGGCATGTAATCCGGAATGGCCTCGTGCGTGATGCGCACCGTGCGGTTGGTCAGGTCGAGGCTGCGCACCTGCCCCCGCACCACAAACGTCTTCACGCCCGCGTTCATCACCGCGGTGGTTGATTGCTGATGGCGCAGCGCCAGCACGGACGACACGGCCACGAGGGTCAACAGCCCCAGTCCAGCGAGGATTACTTTCGTTTTCATAGGCGAATCACAAATCGGCCCGGCGCAATCGCCACAAACTGCCGCCCAGGGCCACCGTCAACCACAGCGCCGTCGTCAGCCACGGCAACAGCCGGGGCACGCGCACGCCGGTTGGCTGCGGCAGGTTCATGGCACGGAACACATCAACCGGATTGAGCGCCAGCCAGCCCAGGGTCAGGGCCGGGCTGGCGGCCGCCGCGCGCGCCGCCGCATCGGGCACCTCGTCGTAAGCGGAATGCAAATCCGCCGCGGCATTCACATGCGTGGCATCGCAGACCACTTCGATTTCCCGGGTCGCCGCCGGGGCCTGGGTGGAGACCAGCACGCCCAGCGCCACCAGATCGAACACAAAGACCGCCGCACACCATGCCAGCAGCGCGAGCACCAGCGCCTGCACGCGTGTGCGGCTGAAGCTGGAAAGCGTCAACCCGATGCCGAGAAACACGATGCCCAGCCCCAAACCCGAAAACGCCAGCCGCAGAAACGGGCCGCAGCCGCGATCCTTCGCCGCGAGGCCAATGGCCACGCCCGCGATGACAAATCCGAGCACGAGCGGCACGCTGAGCGTGAGGCAGCCGCCCAGAAATTTGCCCAGCACCAGCCGCGTCCGGCTCACGCCGCTGGCCAGCGTCAGCCGCAAGGTGCGTTCGTCCGCTTCGCTGACAATGAGGTCATGCCCGAGCAGCAGGCCCAGCAACGGCACCAGATACTGGACCAGGTTGAGCAGGCTGATCACGGTGCGCTCGTAACCTTGCACGCCGATCCGGCCAATCTGGAGCAGGCCAAAGCAGCTCGTCAGGCCAATCGCACCGAGCCACACCAGCACACACGCCAGCACCCAGCCGCTGCGCAGCCGGTCGCCAAACTCCTTCGTGGCCAGCAACGCCACCTGCGCGCCGGCGCGCCGGCGCTGGGCAAATCCCGCGCGCGAACAGGCGGGCACCCGCATGGATGTTGCGGCGGCCACGGCATCGGGGCTGACGCGCAATGGCAGGGCGGAATCGTTCATCAGGCGAACACCTCCTCCCGCTGCTGCTCGCGGGCGATGCGTTGATACATCGCCTCCAGTGATTCGCCGCCGTGCTCCGCGCGCAACGCGCCGAGCGGGCCGGCCGCCGCCAGACGTCCGCGCAACAGCACCGCGACGTGCGTGGCAAGCGGTTCCACCGCCGACATCGTGTGCGTGGAAATCAACAACGTCGCGCCGCGTTCGCTTTCCTCGCGCAACAGCATTTGCAGCGTGTCGAGCAACGCCGGATCGAGGCCGTTGAAAGGTTCATCGAGCACCAGCACCTCCGGCTGCCCGCACAAGGCAATGGCCAGGCCGAGCCGTTGCAACATGCCTTTCGACAACTCGCGCACCGGACGCCGCCGCACCGCGAGCAGGCCCACGCGCGCCAGTTGCCGGTCGGTCTCGGCAGCCGTCAATCCTTTGAGCCGGCCAAAGAACGCCGCGTTGTCCGCCACGGTGCGGTGCGGATAAAGCGAAACCCGCTCGGCGACATAACCGAACCACGCCCGATCGGCGTCGCTGAGCAGACGTCCGTGCCACTGAATCGTGCCGTGCGTCGGCAACGTCAGCCCCAGCAGGCAACCGAACAGCGTGGATTTGCCCGCGCCGTTGGGACCGAGCACGGCCAGCACGCTGCCGCGTTCGACGGACAGCGACACGTCGTCCAGGGCGCACGTCGCGCCGTAGCACTTCGTCAGGCGGGAGATGTCGAGTCGGCCGTTCATGGTTTGCCCGTTACGGCGAGCGCCGAAAGCGGCGCGGTTGAGATTGGGAAAGGGTTTGTGCCGGCCTGCGCCCATGGACCGCGATTCGCGGGGGGCACCACGCGCACCCGGTCCGGCCGCATCAGCGGCGCCAAATCCGTCACGCCCGTCGTGTCGAGCAGCGGCATGAGTTCCTCGCCCTTGCGCAGCAACCCCAACGCCGGACTCAGCGCCAGCACGCGCGCCTGCGGATGCCGGTCCACGAGGTAACCGAAGACATCCGTCTCGTGATACGGCGTGTCGCCGAGGCCGTCGCCATTCCGGTCGCTGCCCGTGTAATCGCTCCAATAATTGCCCGTGCCGCGCTCGGAAAACTGGTTTGGTCCGCGCCGGCCCTGCTCCGTTTCAAACGGCGGCTGCCAGACCTGATCGGTGTTCCGGATGAAGGCGTTGGCGACGAAAATGTTCTGCTCGGAGCCGTTGCTCAGGTAGAGGCCGATGTCGTTCGTGGCGATGACATTTCCCACAAAGCGGTTCTGGTTGGCCTGCTGGACGAAAAAGCCGCGGTTCTGGCCCGCCGCCACGTTCCGCAGGAAACGCGAGGTGTCGATTTGCTTGAGCACGAGGCCGTGACGCCGGTTGGCCGTCATCACGTTGCCTTCCACCAGCAGGTCCCGGCTGAACATGAGCGTCGCGCCCACGGCGTTCCGGCTCAGCGTGTTCGTCAACAGCCGGTTCCGGTGCGAATACATGTAGTGAATGCCGAAACGCGTGTCCCAAACGCGGTTGTCGGCGATGAGCGTGTCATCGGCGTAGGACATATAGATGCCGTCGCGCTTGTCATGAATGACGTTCGCCGTGATGCTGTTGCCCCGCGTCTTCCACAAATGAATGCCGTTGCCGCGGCGCGCCGATGGCAGGCGGGCGTCCCCGACAATTTCATTCGCCGCCACCACGCAATTGCTGACGCCCCGCACGTAAATGCCAAACGCATCGTTCTCAATGCGGCAGCCGCGCACCTCGGCTTCCGGCGCGGCCATCAGGATGCCGCAGTCAAACGCCGTCAAATCGCGGCCGGAATGGCGGACGGTGAAACCTGTCACCGTTACGTGTGATCCCGTGATCGTCAGGGCCGTGCCCGTGCCGTCGCCATCGAGCACGGGCGCATTGGTGCCGACGAGCCGAATGGACCGGGTCAGCGTCAGCTTTCCGTGAAACACCGCGGGACCTTCGACCAGAATCGTGTCGCCCGCGCCCGCCTGGTCGATCGCCGCCTGGAGCACGGCCGCGGAGGAGGCGGTCGTCGTCGCGCGCACCACGCAGGCCGCGGAGGGTGGCCGGGTTTCCGACCACAGCCGCGCGCCAGCCAGGCCGGTCAGCACCAGAATGAGGGTCAGGGTTCGCATCACAGTTTGGCCAGCGCGCCGGCCGGATCGCCGCCGAGTGCGGAGAGCACGGTGAACACAACGGAGTTGATGACGCGGGTATGGTCGAAGGCGACGAGCACCGCGACCGAAATCATCACCACCGCGCTGGCCCATTGCAGGCCGCGGGTCAGCCACGGCCGGTGCACGAACTGCCAGGTCCAGTTGCCGACGGCCACCGCAATGGCCGCCATCGGCACCGCCAGCGCCAGCGAATACGTGCCGAGAATCAGCGCCCCCCAATACCACGTCGAGGTGCCGACAAAAATCAGCAGCGGATACAAAATCGCGCCGCCCATGCAGGTGAGACAACCCACGGACAGGCCAAGCCCGGCGCAGAAGGAATTCAGCGGGGTGATGTTGCCCGGTTCGCGCAGGCTTTGTCCCGGCGCGCGAATGATCGCGGCGCGCCGCGGTGAAACCCAGCCAACCACCGCCGCCAGTCCGAGGCGGAATTTGCGTCCCAGTTGGCCCAGCCAGACATAGCACTGGCTGCCCCGCTTCAACACGCCCACGGATTTCAAGGCGAAGAACACCAGGAACGAGGCGCCCACCCAGTTGGCGTAACGCGCCCACGGACCAAACAGGCCGTGACCGGCGTGCGGCGCGTGCACTTCTTCGTCGGCGCCGGTCGCGCCCGCCGTGGCCGGCGGCCGGCCGCAAAACACTTCTTCAAGTTTGGCGCCGCCCTGCAGTTTGGTTTGCATCCCTAGCAGTTGCTGGCCCATGAGCGCGACGGTGGCGCCGCTGGCCATGTAAAGCACCGTGAAGCCCGCCACGAACGCCGCGAGGTTGCGCAGAATTCGGGCCCGCACCGCCACAGGCAGCCGCGTGCCGCGTTCGGCGAGCGCCGCCGAGCTGACCACGCCCGCGATGATGCCGGTGTAATACGTGGTCAGTTCAATCGCGCACGGGCTGAGGATGACCATCAACGCGCCAATGACACCGAGCGCGAGCATGAGCGTGCTGGCCAGCGTCCGCGCGGGGGTGGGTTCGATCACGGGCAGTTTCCATTCAAACACCCGCTCGGGCGTCTTGCCGACGCCGTCCACCAACAGGCGGAAATGGCCGCGGGACGGCGCGAAAATGGCCTGGCCCGTGTTGTCCACGAGCGGGAACACGAGCAGATACATGTTGTGATGCTCGCTCAACACCACCGGTGTGCCCAACGACGGATAGCGGTCGCCGTGGCTGTCCTCGAGCAGCACCTTGCCGCGCAGGTCGAGGTCGGCAATCGTGCCGACGTGCGTGTTGATGCCGATCAGGAACGGCTGCGCCCGGCCCTCCCACTTCTGGAGATACGGCTCCAGCTTCACGCGCTTCACAAACTCCGGCGTCGCGTAGGTCGCGTCCACAAACACGTCCGCAAGCGAAACCCGGGACGCATCGCTCTGCCGTGCGGTGGCCGGGCTGCCCGACTGAACCTTGGGCACGACGTAAATGCCGACCGCGAAAACGGCAAGCAGCAGTGTGACTCCGAAGACAAAGAGAATGCGCGTGGCTTTCATAAACGGGTGGTGACGGCCGCACGGACCGCCTGGTCCGCCAGCGTGTTTGCGTGTTCAAGGTTCGCGCGGACCAGGCGGTCCGCACTTTTCGCGGGCAGCGCCTGCGGCCGGGTCCGCCGGCCGAAACCGGCCGCGCCCAGTTGCAGGGCCAGCGCGGCACCGATGAGCCAGGCGCCCAGGCCAAAGCGTGAACTCACTTCGAACTGCGCGATCTTTTCCGTGCCGAGAAACGGCGGCGTGAAATCCTGCACGCCCACCAAGGCCGCCTTCGGATCGCGCTCGTGGCCGATGGCGCACATCTGCGTCCGGGCCTGCCCGGCCGCCAGCGCCAGGGCAGCCACCAGCGCGATCACGCTGCCCGCCAGGGCCCGGCGACGCACCACACCCGGCAGCAGGCTGGCCAGCACGCCGCAAACGGCGCCGGCAACCAGCACGGCGGGCAGCCACTTGAACTGCGGCAACGTCGGCGGGATGTGCACGCCGATGTATTGATTGAGCACGGCCAGCTCCTTGAGATCGCCGCGCAGGGCATTCGGATGCACGGCGACATGAAGCGCTTCTTTACCGCGATATTGCGGTGCCTCCAGGCGCATCTGCCAGAGCGGGAACTTGAGGCTCACCAGCAGCAAACCAGCCGCCGTGAGCGTGAACAGCAGCCCAACGATCCGTCGTCCGGCGCTGCGCGAATGATTCCCCTGCCGTGTTGCATCACTCATACGACGACGCCTCCTTGGCCGCGGCGCTCGCGACCTTGTCGACCTGGCTCACCGGGCCCAGGGCATCATTAAGTTCGGCACCCGCGGGTTTGACCAGCATCCGGCCGCGCATCTCGAGGTGCAGTGCCGAGCAGAACCACGTGCAGTAATACCAATAGGTGCCGAGCTTGTTCGCGACGAAGGTCGTCTCCGTCGTCTGGCCGGGGTCCACCGCCACGTTGATGCCGTAGCGCGAGAGGGCGAAGCCGTGCGTCATGTCGCGGACCGTCTCCACGTTTGTCAGGTGCAACGTCACCTCGTCGCCCTGGTGCACCTCGAACTGTTCCGGCATGAACTTCGACCGGATGCAGGTCATATACACGTCGACCTTGGAGCCGTTCCGGACGACCTTTTCCTCGCCGAGCTTCACGGCGACCGGCCGGGGCTCGTAGGTTTGCACCACGTAATCCTCCAGCACCTTCCGCGGAATCATCACGGCGTCGTGCGGCTCGGGCAGCGAGGGGAACGCCTGCACCAGCCGCATCTTCTCGCCCGAAATGTCGATCAGTTCCTGGGATTCCGGCATGGCGGGACCGACCGGCAGGAACATGCCCTTGCTGAGTTTGTTCAATGATATCAGCCAGTCGCCACTGGGATAACTGGTGTCGCCGCCGGCCGCCTTCGTGTGGCCCACGTTGTAGTGAACGTCCACGCGGTCCACGATGTAATCGGGCGCGCCCTGAATCGCCTTTTCAATGTTCCACTTCACAATCTGCGAATCGACGAAGAGCGAGGTGTAGGCGTTGCCGCGGCCGTCAAACGTGGTGTGCAGCGGCCCCAGCCCCACTTCGGGCTCGGCGATGACCTTCAGGGTTTTGGCATCGATGATCGTGACGGTGGGCGACAGTTTGCCGCTGGCCAGGACGTATTTGCCGTCGGGCGTGACGTTGCAGCCGTGCGGATTTTTCGGCACCGGAATCAACGTCAGCACGCCCGGCACCTTTTCGGATTCGATGACGGGCACGCCGTTGATCTTGGTGAACCTGCCTTCCGCCAGCGCCTTTTCCGCCAGCGGCACGTCAATCGCGGCGACGGCGTCGCGGTCGCGCTCGATCATGCCCTCGGACGACACGGCATTCTCGGTGTTATACATCGTCGAAAACACGTAATGCCCGTCCTTGCCGGAGCTGGCGATGTCCGCATTGCCCACAAAGCTGACCTGAAACCTGGTCTCGAGCGTCTGGGCATCGAGGAACGAAATCGCGGAGCGATATTTGCCGGAGTCGGTGGAATTGTTCGCCGGATCGGTCTCCAGTTCGCCGTTGACGAAAACGTATTTGCAGGACGGCAAATACGCCGCAAGGCCGTGGGCGCCTTGAATGTTCGGCACCTGCTTGATGGTCGCGACCTCGAAGGTGCGCAGATCGATTTTCGCGACGCGGTCGTTGGCCTTGTCGTTGATCCAGAGCCAGTGGCCATCATAGCGGCCGTCCGTCTGGCTCAACACGGGATGATGCGTGTCGCCCCAAAGCGGTCCGGTGGCCGCGAGCCGCTGGTAAGTTTCGGATCCGGGATTGTTCGCGTAGCCAAGTCCGGCGCGCGGCTCGAAGATGGGAATCTCCTTGATGAACCGGCAGGAAGGGACGCCGAACACGAACACGCTGCCGCTCTGACCGCCGCTCAAAATGGCGTAATAATCGTCCAGCTTGCCCGGCGGCACATACACCTGCTCGGCGGCCGACTTGTTCTGCGCGGCCTGCCGGGCGGCTTTGGCGGTGGAATCGGAATTGCAGCCGGCGAGCAGAACCGCGCCGGCGGCGAGCACGAAGAGTGGAAGCGTTTTCATCGTTTTAAATCGGGTGGAGGTCATTGGGCGGAGGCGGTCTGTTTCGGCGTGTTGTCCTCGACGATCAAGGTGCCGTTCATGAGCGGATGCAATTTCTCGGTCGAGCACTGCGTCGCACAGTAGTAGGTAAACCGGCCCGCGCGGTCGGCGCGAAACTTCACGGTCTTGGGCGCACCCACCATGGCACCGTTCAGAAAGGCCACCTCGTCGTAGCTGCTCACGGCGAACCCGTGGCCGGCGCCCAGGCCGTTGTCCGTGGGCTCGAAGGTGATTTCAACGACCTGTCCCTTCTTGACGCGAATCGTGGGCGGATCGTAGTGCCAGGCGCGTTCGGTGAGCTTGATGCGCACGTCGGGCGCACCGAGCGGTTCGCGTTCGAGGAAATTCTGCGACGCGCGCACAATGGCCGCAGGCGCGGCCGGCCTGGCGAACGTCTCCACGTAGTAGGCCAGCTTCCACGCGTCCGCCGCGGGAATGACACCGTAAAATCCGACCATCGGCGTGCCGTTGAAGCCGGTCAGAATCGTGCGGGCGATTTCCCTGGTGGCATAACCGGACTTGAACGTCGCCGGCTTGGTGAAATCGCGCGGCTTGATCCGGGTGTGACTGTCATCCACCAGGCTCGCCGCGGACGTGCCGTCACCGTGGCCGGTTTCGCCGTGGCAGGTGAGGCACGCCAGCTTGGTGAACAGCGCCCGCCCCTCGGCCACCGTGGCATCGGTGCGTGGCGGCGGCGTGCCAAGGTCCACAATGGTGTGCCGGTCCTCGTTGGTGTTTGCAAAGCGCGGCGAAAGCGTCTTGAGATATTCCACCAGCGCCCAGCGGTCGGTGTCCGCCAGCATCACCTTCCACGGCGGCATCGGCGTGCCGGGCAGGCCGAGGGAAACGGCGCGGAACAAATCCACATCCGTGGGCAGCTTGCCCGTGGGCGTCGAGCGCAGGCGATAATTGGCCGCCACGAAATCACGCGGATGCGGCAGCAGGAACCCGGCGGCCGGCCCCTTGCCATCGCCCTTCTCGCCGTGGCAGGCGACGCAGTTTTGCAGATAAACCTGCCGGCCCTGCGCGACCAGTTCCGGGGTCATGTCCGGCTTCGGCGGCACCGGCAGATCGGAGAACGTGAAGGTCGCGGCCGCGTGCGGCGCCGCGGTTGCGGCGGGCCGGTCGGTCGGCGCGGCGTTGCGGGTGGCCTCGGACGACGCCGTGGGTTTGCAGCCCGCAACCATGACCGCGACTCCCGTCAGCGCCGCCAAGCCCGAATAAATTCTTGTCTTCATGCGGCCAGATTACGCGGGGCGCCCGGGCCGTTCCTTGAGGCAAGTCAAACATTCCGGAAAGCCTGCGAAGCGGCGGAGTTTTGACCCGCGTCAAGGCGCGTCCGCGGGCCGGCGTTTAAGGTGGGCGCATGAGTGAACGACCGCTCCTTGATTCCGAACAGGAGGGAATCATTTCTCTTCCTGCTGAAACCCAGTTCGCCCCCAACGGCATCGTCAGCCGCACGCTGCTGCGCACAGCCAGCTCGCGCGTCACGCTGTTTGGCTTTGCCGAAGGGCAGGAATTGACCGAACACACCTCGACCCAGCATGCCATCGTGCAGGTGCTTTCCGGCGAATGCGAATTCTCCCTCGCGGGCAAGCTGCACCGGCTGAAAGCCGGCGACGTCGTCAACATGCCGCCGGGCCTGCCGCATGCCGTCCGGGCGACCCAACAGTTCTCCATGTTGCTGACGTTGTCACGGCCGGCCGCCACAGCGACCGCCACCGCATCCTCCATCCCTGCCTGAACGTCCCATGAACACCGCCAAAACCGTCACGCTCGACGTCCGCGAAGACATTCGCTGCGGCCGCGAACCATTTTCGAAAATCATGAGCACCGTCGCCGCGCTGAACGCCGACGAACAACTGCTCCTGATTGCACCGTTTGAACCGGCCCCGCTGTTTGCCGTGCTCGGCCGGCAGGGTTTTCAGCACCGTTCACAGTCTGTGGCCAACGGGGACTGGGAAGTGTTGTTCACGCGGCAAGCCGGCCCGGCCGCGAGTGCGCCACCGGCCGCAACACCGCCACCCTGCCCCGAACGTGCGGCCCTCAAAGCCGACGCAGACGTGCTGGAAGTGGACGCCCGCGGGCTCGAACCGCCACAGCCGCTCGTGAAGATTCTGGAGGCGCTGGCCACCCTGCCCGACGGCGCCACATTGAACGCCCGCACGGATCGCCGGCCGATGCATCTCTACGCCCAGCTCGAAGAGCGCGGGTTCACCGGCACAAGCGCGGCACAATCGGACGGCAGTTTCATCACGCAGATTTGCCGTCGCTGAACCCCGCATGAACAAGCCCGCCGCCCCCGTCCCCTTCGGTGCCAACGCGCCGTCGATTGCGCTGCCGCTGGCCTTTGTATTGACCGGCCTCCTGGCGCTGGCCACGGGCACCGGCTGGATCGTGGCACGCCCCGCCCTGCTGGCGACGTATCACTACAACCAGCACGTCATCGCCGCGACGCACCTGTTTGTGCTGGGCTGGATTTGCACCATCATCATGGGCGCGATGTATCAACTGGTGCCGGTCGCGCTGGAAACCAAGCTCCACAGCGAACGGCTGGCGTGGGTGCAGTTCGCTTTTCACGTCGTCGGTTTTACCGGCATGGTGTGGATGTTCCGCCAGTGGAACATGACGCACGTAGGTCACTTCGGCGCGGTGCTCGCCACCGGCGTGGGCCTGTTCGTGTATAACCTCGGCCGCACGTTGCGCCGGGTGCCGAAGTGGAACGTGACCGCCACCGCCGTCGCCGCCGCCCTAATGTGGATTTCGCTGACGATTCTCGCGGGTTTGTCGCTGGCCACGGCAAAGTGCGTGTTCGCCTCCGAAGCCGGCAACGCGACGCCGGGCCCGTTGCTGCGCGCATTGCAGGCGTTGGCGCGCGGCGTCGTGCACTTCGACCCCATCAGCGCGATGCACGCGCATGCGCACCTCGGCGGGGTGGGCTGTTTCACGATGCTCATCGTCGGGGTGTCCTACAAATTGATTCCGATGTTCACGCTCAGCGAAGTGCAGCGACCGCGTCGGGCCGCGTTGAGCGTCGCGCTGCTGAACCTCGGCCTGGCCGGCGCCTTCGTGACGATTCTGCTGCGCAGTCCGTGGAAGCTGCTGAGCGCGTTGCTGGTCATTGCGGCGCTGGGCCTCTACGGCTGGGAGCTGGCCGCCATCCTGCGCGCCCGCAAACGGCGGACGCTGGACTGGGGACTGAAGTATTTCCTGACCGCTGTGGCGTTGTTGGGACCGCTCGCCGCGCTGGCCATCGTGCTGTCCTGGCCGGGCCTGCCGTTGAATGCGCAGACGGGGCAGTTGGAAAACGCGTATGGCTTTCTCGGCCTGCTGGGCGTGGTCACGCTCGCCATCATGGGCATGCTCTACAAGATCATCCCGTTCCTCGTCTGGTTCGGGCGTTACAGCCGGCAGGTTGGTCGCGCCCAGGTGCCGGCGCTGGCGGACTTGTATTCCGCCCGGCTGCAGGCGGCGGGTTACTGGAGTTATCTGGCCGGCCTGCTCGTCACGGTGGGCGCCATTGTCGCCGCCAGCGAGCCGGCGGTGCGCGTGGGCGGCAGCCTGCTGGCTTTTGGCGTGCTCACGTTGCTGGCGAACGTGGCCGTGATGCTCTCCCACTTTTTCAAACCGCGCGTGAAGCCGTTTGCGCTGGCGACGCAACCCCTCCCAAAACCCGCATGATCACCGAAACTCCCGTTACTGAAGCCGTCGTTTACCAGGCCTTGAAACAGGTCATCGACCCGGAACTCGGCTGCAACCTCGTGGACCTGGGCCTGATTTATAGCGTCCGCATCGAAGGTCCCAAGGTGACCGTGGTCATGACGCTCACCACGCCCGGCTGTCCGATGCACGAGAGCCTGAGCTGGGGCGTGAAGTGCGCGCTGCTCAGCCTCGAAGGCGTGGACGACGCCGGGGTGGAGGTGGTTTGGGATCCGCCGTGGCACCCTTCGATGATGACCGACGCCGGACGCGCCGCCACGGGCGCCGGCAGCTTTTAACCGCAACACAAATCCAATGAACACAAACACCATGACACAAATCGAAAACCTGATCGACGCCGACAAAGTGATGGACGTGCGGCCCATCCCCTGCTCCATCAAGCACGGCCTGATTCTCCGCACCTGGCAGGAGCTGCCCGTGGGCGACCACTTCATCCTGCTGAACGATCACGACCCGGTGCCGCTGTATTACCAGTTCGCGGCGCAATGGCCGGGACAGTTCACGTGGGAACATCTGGTAAAAGGCCCCGAAGAATTCCGCGTGAAAATCACCAGGCTCAAAGAGGCCGCCGGGACGGCCACCACCACACCCAGCAGCTGCGGCGGGCACTGAAGTTCTCATCGGCAAGTCGCGAATTAACAGCATGCCGTGAGGACTGCGTCGAACGCGTCCTCACGGCTGCTGGTCACCGCGCATAGGTGAGTTGCGGAAAATGGTGGTTGCTTTGGGGCCGGGGCTAATGCTCGTGATAATTGCACAGCGCACCTGCCTCCGCGGCCAATTTTAGGAGTGACCCTTGAGGCTTTGCATCTGGCAATCTTGGAGCATCTGAAAGAGAGCGTCTGAAAACTCGTCAACCTTGGCGACGGAGGCATGCACGCTGCGGGCCCAGCCGCGGAATTCATAATCGACGGCCACCCGAATGCCGGACTTGTCTTCGGTGTATTTCAATATTGTCACGGTGAAGGGACGGGAGCCGCGGTAGGACCCCTGAAACATTTCGCGCACGGGACTGGCATCAGTGGCTGCCGCCTGTGGAACGGACCTGAAGGCATGCTTGGCCAAAAAGTCTTTGAGATTCTGCCGACAGGCGTCGGAGTAGGTGCCACGACAAGTTTTAGAGCCACAGGTGCTCATAAGCACCCGCGTAACAAAGCCCCAGACCAGCAAGCCGCAAACGGCGCCAACCAAACTGTGCCGGAGTATTTTCATGGGAGGTGCACATGAAAAACACCGTTTTGGCAAGACCACAAGGCGGAAATCAAAAATGCTTGAAGCACGCTAAAACCGACACAGGTCAATTCACAGCTCGCAACAAGGATTCGCAAGCCACACTCCATCCACCGAGGTTTACTTGGAGCAGATGCACTCGACGTGCTCCTCAAATTGTTCCGGCCAGCACCCCGCAGAGGAACCGCCGTTCCCACAGAGTCGGCACTCGCGCTTTGACCCGCTTTGCGCCACATTACCGCGCCGCAAGCGCCGCGGCGGAACCATCATGATGCCACCCTTGAACCAGTTCAAACGCTTCGACGTCCGGGATTTGATCCGGCAGGGCATCGAACCCTTCCCTGAAATTTATCAGCGCGTGAAGAAGCTGAAACCCGGCCAGGGGCTGATCGTCATTGCCCCGTTTCTGCCTTCGCCCCTGATCGAACGGCTCGGCGGCGAGGGCTTCGCCTCGCGGGTGGAACGTGGCGCGGGCGCGGATTGGGCGGTTTACTTTTGGCCGGAAGCGGAGTGAACTGGAGCGGCATGAGTTCGATCCCTTCGCAGTTCAAACAGATCGGCATCATCGGCACGCTGCGCGGCTGCCAGCTCTTCATGGGATTGCCGCCCGAGGATTTGGAGAGCATCGCCGCCGCCACCGTGATCAAGGCGCTGGAAAAGGATGAATACCTTTTCCGCGAAGGCAGCCCCGCCATCGGCTTCTACGTCATCCAACGCGGCTCGATCAACGTCCACCGCGTCAACGCCGCCGGGAAGGAGCAGGTCATCCACGTCTTCCGCACGGGCGAATCCTTCGCCGAAGTGGCGCTGGCCAGCGAAACGGGCTATCCGGCGGACGCCCGGGCGCTGGAGCCGACGCAGGTGTTGCTCGTGCGCAAGGATGGCATTCTCGCCCTGCTGCGGCACAAGCCGGAACTGGCCTTGCGGATGCTGGGTTCGATGAGCAGCCACCTGCGCGTGCTGGTGGGTCAGCTCGAAGACCTGACCATGAAGGACGTGGAAACCCGGCTCGCCAACTGGCTGGTAAAACGCTGCCCCAATCCACAAAGCGAACAGCCGGTGCGCATCGAATTGTCCGGCACCAAACGCGTGCTGGCCGCGGAGCTGGGCACCGTCAGCGAAACGTTTTCGCGCACGCTGGCCAAATTTCGCGAGCAAAAGCTGGTGCAGGTGAAAGGCAAGACCTTCACCGTCCTGTCGCCCGCCCGCCTGCAAGCCCTCCTGCAACACAACCTCGGCGGCTGAGCCCGCCGTTGCCACCCGGCCTCTTCCCCTTCGCCCGCCGCCGCCCCGGCTTCCGCAAGGGACGCGGTTTCGCGAAAGTTTGACCTTCATCAAATCAGTTTCCCTGCTTTCCCGATAGGTTGTCATTAAGCCTTTGAACAAGGCGTGCAACCATGAAGAACGAAACTGAAAAACGAAACCCGAATACCAAACCCCGCTCGTATCGCCGCCTGTGGATCAGCCTGGGGCTCGTGCTTGGCCTGTCCTTCCTCGTGCTTGGCTATTACGGCGGAGAGATTTACCGGCAGGCACCGCCCATTCCCAAACGCGTGGTGACACCGGACGGCCAGGTGCTGTTCACGGCCCAGGACATCAAGGATGGCCAGAACGTCTGGCAGTCGATTGGCGGTGAGGAAGTCGGCAGCATCTGGGGCCACGGTGCGTATGTGGCGCCCGACTGGTCCGCGGACTGGCTGCACCGCGAAGCCACCTGGCTGCTGGACAACTGGGCCCGGGAAACGGGCACGGACCGTTATGCGCAGTTGCCCGCCGAAACCCAGGCGGCCTTGCGCGAACGTTTGAAGCACGAGATTCGCGTGAACACCTACGACCCCAAGACGGGTGATCTGGTGGTTTCCACCACGCGGGCCGCCGCCATTGGCGCCGTGAGCCAGCACTACACGGCCCTGTTCGGCGACGATGCGAGCCTGAAAGATTTGCGCCGCAGCTATGCCATTCCCGCAGACAGCGTGAAAACGCCGGAACGCCGCCACCTGCTGACGGCCTTTTTCTTCTGGACCTCGTGGGCCTGCGGCACGGACCGGCCGGGCACGCAAATCACCTATACACAGAACTGGCCGCCGGAGCCGCTCATCGACAACCGCCCGACCAGCTCCATCATCCTGTGGTCGGTCGCGAGCTTCGTCATCCTGCTGGCCGGAGTGGGAACCCTCGTCTGGTATTTCGCCGTCCAACGGCATCGGGCGGAGGCGGAGGAGGCGGACGAAGCGGATGAACTGCCGGAACGCGATCCGCTGCTGGCGCTCAAGGCCACGCCTTCGATGAAGGCAACATTGAAATATTTCTGGGTCGTGGCGGCGCTGATTGTGGTGCAAATCGGGCTGGGCGCGGTGACGGCGCACTACGGCGTCGAAGGCGACGGATTCTTCGGCATTCCACTGAGCAAGTGGCTGCCCTACTCGGTGGCCCGCACGTGGCACACGCAACTGGGCATCTTTTGGATCGCCACCGCGTGGCTGGCCACGGGACTGTTCGTGGCGCCGGCCGTTTCCGGCTACGAACCCAAAGGCCAGCGCTTCGGCATCAACTTCCTGTTCACGTGCCTGCTCGTGATCGTGGTGGGCTCGCTCGCGGGCGAATGGCTCGGCGTGCAGCAGAAGCTTGGCTACGTCACCAATTTCTGGTTCGGCCACCAGGGCTATGAATACGTGGACCTCGGCCGGTTCTGGCAGTTGTTCCTGTTCGTCGGCCTGTTTGTCTGGCTGTTCCTGATGGGCCGCGCGTTGTGGCCGGCCGTCCGCAATCCCGGCCCGAACCGGCACTTGCTCGCGTTGTTCATCATCGCTTCGGCCGCCATCGGCATGTTCTACGGCGCCGGTTTGATGTGGGGCCGGCAAACGCATCTCGCGATGGCCGAATACTGGCGCTGGTGGGTGGTGCACCTCTGGGTGGAGGGCTTCTTTGAGGTCTTCGCCACGGTGGTCATCGCGTTTCTGTTCACCCGCATGGGCCTCTTGAAAATTGCCAGCGCCACCTCCGCCGTGATCTTTTCCACGATCATCTTCCTGGCGGGCGGCATCCTGGGCACGATGCATCACCTGTATTTCAGCGGCACGCCGACGGGCGTGCTGGCGCTGGGGGCGTCGTTCAGCGCGCTGGAAATCGTGCCACTCGTGCTGATCGGCTTTGAAGCCTACGAGAACCTGACGTTGTCGCGCGCCCGGCCGTGGGTCGCGGCGTATCGCTGGCCGATTCTGTTCTTCGTGGCCGTGGCGTTCTGGAACCTCGTCGGCGCGGGCCTGTTTGGCTTCCTCATCAATCCGCCCATTGCGCTCTACTACATGCAGGGCTTGAACACCACGCCGGTGCACGGCCATGCCGCATTGTTCGGCGTTTACGGCATGCTCGGCATCGGGCTGATGCTCTTCTGCCTGCGGGGGCTCACGCGCCAGAACCACTGGAAGTCCCGCACGCTGGCCTTCAGCTTCTGGTCGTTGAACGTCGGCTTGGCGCTGATGGTGGTCGTAAGTCTGCTGCCCGTCGGACTGCTGCAAACCTGGGCGAGCGTCGAGCACGGCATGTGGTATGCCCGCTCGGCGGAATTCCTCCAACAGCCGCTGCTGCAAAACCTGCGCTGGCTGCGGGTGATTGGCGACACCATCTTCGCGCTCGGCGCCATGGGCATCGGCTGGTTTGTGCTGGGCCTGAAAACCGGCTGGTCCTACGCCGATCAAAGCGAGGAACAACAAGTCATCGAAGTCGCCGCCCGCAAGGCCGCTCCCCAACCGTAACCCCACCGGCCGGGGGCC
>DASTWL010000054.1 GCA_035765895.1 Verrucomicrobiia bacterium
AGGCCTGCCTGCTCGCCGCGCAACACGGCGTCGAGATCTGCCCGACCTGGAACAAATCCAACCGCGAGCACAACATCATCGGCTCCGAGCCGGCGAGCGTGCGCGCCGCCGCCGAGGCGGCGGTCAAAGCCGCCGGGTGGAAAAAACCGTTCTACGTGGACGCCGACCACATCGGGCTGAAGACCGTGGACCGCTTCGTGGCGGTGTCGGACTTCTTCACGATTGATGTGGCCGACTACATCGGCAAACCCGCCGCGGCGGGCGCGGTGCAGGCGTTTACGGACCGGCATCCGGAACTGGCCGGCCAGGTGCAGATTGCGGGCATTGACCGGCCGTTTGACATTTCCCGCGCCGAAGTCGAGCGCATCGCGGGCAAGTATCTCCTCGCGGCACAGGAAGCCGGCAAGGTCTATCAGCACATCGTTCATGCGAAGAACGGCACGCCGTTCGTCACGGAGGTTTCGATGGACGAAACCGATTCGCCGCAGACGCCGCCCGAGCTGCTCATCATTCTCGCGGCTATTGCGGACGAGAAGATCCCGATCCAAACCATCGCGCCAAAGTTCACGGGGCGCTTCAACAAGGGCGTGGATTACGTGGGCGACGTGAAACAGTTCGAGAAGGAGTTCAACGACGACCTCCGCGTCATCGCGCACGCGATCAAACGCTACGGCCTGCCGGACACGCTCAAGCTCAGCGTCCATTCGGGCAGCGACAAGTTTTCGATCTATCCGGCCATCAGCCGCGCGTTAAAGCAGCACGGCTGCGGTGTCCACGTGAAGACGGCGGGCACGACGTGGCTGGAGGAAGTCATCGGCCTCGCCGAACACGGCGGCGAGGGTTTGAAACTCGCGAAAGAGATTTATGCCGGGGCCTTGGCGCACATTGACGAACTCTGCGCGCCGTATGCCACGGTGATTGACATCGATCGTGCCAAGCTGCCGACGGCGGCGGAGGTGAACGGGTGGACGAGCGAGCAATACGTCCGCGCGCTGCGCCACAACCAGGCCGATCCGCAGTTCAACCCAAGCCTGCGGCAGTTGATCCACGTCGGCTTCAAGGTCGCGGCCAAGATGGGGCCGCGTTACTTGAAGCTGCTGGAGGAATGTGAAGCCACGGTGGCGCGTAACGTCACGGGCAACCTGTTCGAGCGCCACATCAAGCCGCTGTTCCTGGCGCAGTAAAACAGGGGCGGATCACGACCGGCCGGCGCGGGTTGTTCCCCGTGGCCGGCCGTTTGTTTGGCGGCGCTTGCTTCGGGTCGGGGCGCGGGGCAATCTGCCGCATCATGGTGCGATACGGCAGATTCATCGTCCTCGCGTTGTTGGCGTTGCGGGGCTGGCTGGCCGGGGCGGCGGAGGCGCCGTCGGAAGCGCCGTTCATCGTGGATGTGTGGGGCACTTCAGCGCGCCGGCCGGAGAAGCGGCTGCCGCAGAGTTCGGTCATTTCCATCATCCAGGCGCACGATGGGTATCTCTGGCTGGGCACGCTGAATGGGCTGGTCCGGTTTGACGGCAACCGCTTTACGCCTTTCGATGAGAGCAACACGCCGGGGCTGCCCAACAATGCGATTGTCTATCTTTTCGAGGACAGCCGTGGCTGGCTTTGGGTGGGCACGGACAGTGGCGGCGTGGTGCTGGTGCGGGACGGATTGGTGACGCCGCTGGGCATCGGCCAGGGTTCGAGCAGCAGCAAACTCATGTCCGCCTGCGAGGATGCGTCCGGCGGGGTGTGGCTTTACCTCGCGGACGGGCAGTTGTGGCGCTACGCGAACGGCGCGGCGGTGCGGGTGGATTTTCCGAGCGCCAGCGGCTGTCGGTCCGTGATCGCCGAACCGGGCGGGCCGGTGTGGGTCACGATGGATGACACCAATCAAGTGGCGGTGGGGCCGCTGTCGGCAGCCAACCAGGCCAGGCTTCCTTTTTTGCAGGAATTACCGGCGGAACACAAAATCGACTTCCTGCTCGCCAGCCGTCGGCAGGGTTACTGGCGGTTCGCGGACAATCGCATTGAAAAGTGGACCACCAATCACCTGGACCGGTCGCTGGGTGAATATCCCTGGTTGAGCGTTCCGGACGGGACGCGCATCACCTCCGCCACGGAGGATTTGGATGGCAATTTGATCGTGGGTGTTTTGAACGCCGGCGTCTATTGGTTTAACGCCACCGGCCAGGTAACCCGCATTTCCACGGCGCAAGGGCTGTCGCATGCCGGTGTGCTTTCCGTGTGCGTGGACCGCGAGGGCGATTTGTGGGTGGGCACGGACGGCGGGGGATTGAACCGGTTCAAACGCCGCCTCGGCGAGGTTCTGTCGGGCACCGCGGGCAAGGTGGTGCAATCCGTCTGCGAGGACACGAACCGCAACTTGTGGGTCGGCTTCAACGGCGGCGGCATCATGCGCTGGAGCGCGGGGCAAATCCGCACCTTCGGGTATCGTGAGGGGAAGTTCACGCCCGAAGACGGTTTGTTCAGCCCGAATGTGCTGTCGGTGTTCGCGGATCATTCCGGCCAGATTTGGAGCGGCACGCGCGGACCGGGCGGTTTGTATCAGTTCCGCGACGAGCATTTTCAACTGCTTACCGTTGCCGGTGCCATGGGGCAGGATGTTTCGGCCATTCATCAGGATCGCGCCGGGGTGATTTGGTTCGGCACGTCCATTGGCGTGGCTGGATGGAACGGGGGCACGTGGAAAACCTTCACGACGCGGGAAGGCCTGTCCGCCGATGCCGTGCGCGCGATTGCCGACGATGCGAATGGCGACCTCTGGGTCGGCACGGCCGGCGGCGGCCTCAACCAGATCTCCGGCACCAACTGCGTCGTCTTCCGCAAGTCGGCCGAGGGCCTGCCGGGGGACAATATTTCCGCCCTGCTGGCCGAGGCCGACGGCACGTTGTGGGTCGGGACAGGCAGCGGGCTGGCGCGGTTCAAGGGAGGCAGGTGGACCCGTTACACCACCCGGGATGGCCTTGCGAGCGACAGCATTTGCTACCTGGCCGAGGATGATCAGGGCAGCCTGTGGATTGGCTCGAACGCCGGGCTGATGCGCGTCACCAAAAAATCACTGGACGATTTCGCGGCCGGCCAAACGACGACGCTGGTCTGCCGCACGTATGACGAGGCGGACGGTTTGCCGACCAGTGAATGCACTTCGGGTTCCCAGCCGGCGGCGGTGCGCACGCACTCGGGAAAGCTCTGGTTCCCCACCATCCGCGGCCTGGTCGGCATCAATCCCGCCGCGTTGAGGCAGAACACCAATGTGCCGCCGGTGGCGATCGAGTCCGTCCTGATTGAAGGACACGAGCAGTTGACCAACGGTCTGCGGGCACCGTTGCCGGCGCAGGTCACCGTGCCACCGGCAGCGGAGCGGCTGGAGATTCAGTTTACCAGCCTGAACCTCGCGGCGCCGGAACGGGCGGTGTTCCGCTACCAGTTGGAGGGGCACGAGGCCACGCCGACGGAAACGCGCAACGAACGGGTGGCGCGCTACATCAAGCTGCCGCCGGGCCATTACCGGTTCCACGTCTGGGCGGCGAACGAAGACGGCGTCTGGAATCAGACGGGCTGTTCGCTCGCCGTCGTGGTGCTGCCGCCGTTCTGGCGGACCTGGTGGTTTGTGACGCTCAGTTCGCTGGTTCTGCTCGGCGCGATTGTGGGGGTGGTTTATTGGATTTCCACCCAGCGCCTGCAACGGCAACTGGCCCTGTTGCGGCAGAAGGAGGCGCTGGAACGCGAACGCTCCCGCATCGCCCGCGACCTGCATGATCAACTCGGCGCCAACCTCACGCGGGTGTCGTTGCTCGGGGAATTGATCGAAAGCGACAAGGACGAGCCGGCGGAAGTGGAGACGCACGCGCGGCAGATTTCCAAAACCGCGGGTGAAACCTCGCGGGCGTTGGATGAAATCGTCTGGGCCGCCAACCCGGCCAACGACACGCTCGAAGGCCTCGTCAACTATGTCTGCAAATATGCGCAGGAATTCCTGACCACCGCCGGGCTGCGCTGCCGGCTGGATGTTCCCGCGCAATTGCCCGCCACGTCGATTCCGCCGGATTTCCGCCATAACGTGTTCCTCGTGGCCAAGGAGGCCGTGAACAACGTCGTGAAGCACGCGCAGGCCACGGCCGTGCGCGTGCAGATCAAACTCGACGGTGGCCGGCTGCTGGTGGAGGTTGAGGACGACGGCCGCGGGCCGGGCGGCGCCGCCTCGGCCGCGGGCCGGGGCAGAAATGGGTTGCGAAACATGACCCGGCGCATGGAGGATGTCGGCGGCAGTTTTTCGATCACCCCGGCGCCGCGCAAAGGCACCCTGGTCCGGTTTGCGGCGCCGCTGAATCGTTCTTGAGATACCATGCCCATCACCGTTGCCATCGTGGAAGACAACGCCGATTTGCGCGGCACCCTGGCGCGTATCCTGAATCGCGCGCCCGGCCATCAATGCGTCGGCCAGTATGGCGATGCCGAATCTGCCCTGAAGGGCCTGCCGAAGGACACGCCGCAGGTGGTGCTCATGGACATCAACCTGCCCGGCATGAACGGTGTGGAATGCGTCCGCCGGCTCAAGCAACTCCTGCCCGGCGTGTTGATCGTGATGCTCACCGCCTACGAGGACACGGACAACATCTTCGGTTCGCTCGAGGCCGGGGCGTCTGGTTACCTGCTCAAACGCTCCAAGAGTGCTGAAATCCTGGAGGCCATCAAGGAGGTCGTGGACGGCGGTTCGCCGATGACCGCGCACATCGCGCGGAAGGTCGTGCATTCCTTCCAGGCGCGGGGCGCCTCCCCGCAACCCACCGAGAACCTGGCCGAGCGCGAGCGGGAAGTGTTGGAACTGCTGGCCCAGGGGTTCATGTATAAGGAAATCGCCGACAAACTTGGCATCGGTTTCGAAACCGTGCGCACCTACGTCCGCCGGATTTATGAGAAGCTGCAGGTGCGCTCGCGGACGGAGGCGGTGGCCAAGGCCTTGCGCCGGTAACGGGTGAAAGATGGGCCAGCGGGGGGATTCTCGGTGCACCCCTTGTCCCCCTTAATGGGGACTGGAGGGGAACGCGTTTTTGGTTATGCTGTGACCATCAATTTCGGCTGTGACGCCAGCGCAGCCCGGGCCAAGTGGAGAATTGATCTTGTTCTGAAATGTGTGTGAGGGCCGGATGAAAATCCGGCCCTTTTGCTTTTCCCCTCGCCGGCTCGGGTCCGATTTGCTCCGCCGACAGTGGATTTCGGTCCAAAATTCCTGTTTGGGCCTTGTCCCCCGTAATGGGGACTGGTTGGAAACCCGCTTTGGGGTATGATGACACCATCAAGTTCGGCTGAGACGCCAGCTCCGCCGAAAGAAACTTTAAAAGGTTTTTGTTCCAAAGTGTGTGTGAAAGGCCGGATGAAAATCCGGCCTTTTTCTTTTGTTTTTTCCACCGGGCTTCAGCCTGGCCCATCCCGGTCCACCTTTGCCTACAAGTCGGCTCGACATGATGGCACGCTTCGTTAGGCTCGGTTCCGACCTTTTCGGAAATGACTGATTCCTACCACCAACTGCTGGACGCGACGATTCGTGAGCTGGAAGAGCGTCGGTCGCGGGGCATCCGACATGTTCAGGTCACCCCTGAATTGCTGGCCGCATTGGCCCAACCGCCCGCCAAACCGTCGGTTGCCTCCCGGCCCGTGGCGGGTGCGCCGTCCCCGGTTGTGGCGCCGCCCAAGCCGTCTGCCGCATCGCCGCTGCGCAAGCCGGTGTTCAAGCGGCCGGCCAGCGGCGTGCCCGTGGAGCCTGCCGTCAGCGCGGCCAGTTTGCCCGTGGATTTGCCGCCGCTGGATCCCGTCGCCAAGGCTGCGGCCTTCGCCGAGTTGCGGGAAAAAGTGCTGGTCTGCATCAAATGCCCGCACCTGGCGGCGTCGCGCAAGTCGGTGGTTTTTGGCGTGGGCAATCCGGATGCCGAACTGATGTTCGTGGGCGAAGCGCCCGGTGCAGATGAAGATGCCCAAGGCGAACCGTTCGTCGGCGCGGCGGGGCAATTGTTGACGCGCATCATCCAAACCATGGGCCTCTCGCGGCAGTCGGTTTACATCGCCAACATTCTCAAGTGCCGCCCGGACACGCCCGGTCAAGCCTCCGGCAACCGCAAGCCGACGGCCGAGGAAATGCAGACGTGCATCCCATGGCTGCACCAGCAAATCGACCTGATCCGGCCGCGGGTGCTGGTCGCGTTGGGAGCGACGGCGGTTGAAGGTCTGCTCGGCAAGACCGTCGGCATTACCCGGCTGCGCGGCAACTGGCAGACTTACCGTGGCATTCCGCTCATGCCCACCTACCATCCAGCCTACCTCCTGCGCAATCAGGCCCTGGCCGAGAAACGCAAGGTTTGGGAGGACATGCTGGCGGTCATGGAAAGGCTTCAACTGCCCATCAGCGAGAAGCAGCGCGGATTTTTCGCGCGGAGCACATGAGGAAATCCCGGCCGGGATGTCCAACGGGAACATGAAAAGGCGCCGGATGGCCATTGGCGTGGTGGTTGCATTGCTGCTCGGAGCGGTGGGATTCAAGACCTACGGCTGGTGGTTGAAACACCAGCTGGACCGCTACCGGACGCAACTGACCGCGCAGGGCGAGAAGTTGACGCTGGCCACGCTGCTGGCAGACCGCAAGGTGCCGGACCAGAATGGCGCCGGCGCGTTTTTGAGCGCCATTCCTCATCTGAACACCCGTGGCGTGGTGGGGACCAATGCGCCACCCATGATGCGACTGGTGGCTCCCGGCAGGGCATTGACCGGCTGGCAGGTGCCGCTATTGGTCTATGGCGGTGAACACGTCACCAACCGGTGGGAGGATCTTGCGGTGGATGTCGATGCTTCGCGGGACGGGTTCGCCCGACTGGAAGAGGCGGCCGCGGAACCGGTCCTTGATTTCGACCTGAACTACGCGCAAGGCTTCACGTTGCTGTTGCCGCATCTGGCGCCGCTCAAAGGTGCGGCGCAAATCCTGGCCGCGGCGGCGATGCTGGATTTGCACCGGGGCGATGCGGCCGACGCGGCGCGGCGCCTTCACACCGTGCTCGGTCTGATCCGCGGCATGAAGGACGAGCGGCTCGTCATTTCCCAGCTCGTGCGCATGGCCATGTTTCAAATCGCCGTTGCTGCGATTTGGGAATACACGCAGTCTCCGGCGGCAACGGAAGCGGATTTGCAAATGCTCCAGGCCGATCTGGCGGCGCAGGATTTCAGCGGCCCGATGGAGCAGAGCTTCGAAATGGAACGCGCGATGAGCGGGATGACCATCCGCTATTTCCGCGACAAAGGCGGCATTTACGACATGTATGCATCCGGTTCAGGCGCCGCGCCCGCTTCCACCAATGTCTCTGCGGTGCTGGCCCGCAACGCCGAAAAGCTCCTTTCGCCCCGCGAAATTCGCAAAACGTCGAACGAAATCCTCTGGCAATCGGCATTGTCCTATGAAGATGAACGGCGGGCGCTGCGCAGCATGCAGGTGCTGATTGAATGCGCCCGTGCGGCCGCGTCGAACCAGCCTTACCAAATCATCCTTTCCAACCAACAGGCCCGCCTCGCTGCGCTGGGCCAGCTCGTTGAGCCGGATGATGACTCTTCGCCTTCCTCCTTTGGCGGCGAAAACGATTCGCTGGCCTCCATCCGCAACGCGTTTGCCGGTGCAGCTCTGTCGCTGCAAAAGGTGCTGAACAAGGTCGAATCCGCCGAAATCAACCGCGCCCTGGCCATCAGCGCCATCGCGCTCAAACGCCATCAGCTGCAACACGGCGTGTGGCCCGACACCCTGACGGCGCTGGTGCCGGAGTATTTGCCCGCGGCGCCGCGCGACCCGGTGGACGGCCATCCGTTGCGATACCGCCGGTCTGCCGATGGGGGCTTCGTCCTGTATTCCGTGGGAACCAACGGCACCGACGACGGTGGCGATCCGAACCGCGATTCCGCCCGCGCCCGGCCCATCATGAGTGCGGGCCGCGATTGGGTCTGGCCACAGCCGGCAACGGCGGCGGAAATCCGGGCGTGGGAAACCAACGTGGCTGTGCGGGGCTGGTGATTCAAATCGTCGGTAGCTTCGCCGTGAACTTCCCTTTGCCGCGGCCGCGGTTTCGGCTATAACCCCGCGCCGACATGAAGGAACTGTTCCAACCGTTGTTCGACTGGTATTCGCGCTCACTGGAAACTGGTGGCTATCCGTTGGTGGCGCTGCTCATGGCCATCGAGAGTTCCATTGTGCCGCTGCCGAGCGAACTGGTCATCCCGCCCGCGGCGCACCTGGCGCACACGGGGCAAATTCCCTTTACGGTTTGGGGCATCGTGCTGGCCGGCACCATCGGCTGCTGGGCGGGCGCGACGGTGATGTATTGGGCGTCGCGCTGGGCGGGACGTCCGCTCGTGCTGCGTTACGGCCGCTACTTTTTCATTTCGCCGGAAAAGGTGGAAGGCGCCGAACGCTGGGCCACCAAGTTTGGTCCGATGGGCATTTTCATTTCGCGGCTGCTGCCGGTGGTGCGGCATCTCATCGGCATTCCGGCGGGAATCGTGCGGATGAATTACCTCAAATTCTCGCTCTACACCGTCGCCGGGTCCGCCGTCTGGTGCACGGTGCTCGCTTACGTCGGGGTTAAAATGGGCCAGGACGAACAAGTCATGGCCGGTGAAATGCACAAGATTTCCCTCTGGCTCGGCGGGCTGATGCTCGTCATTGGCGGGCTTTACTACTTCTTCGTCCATCGGCACATGAAGGCCGACAAGCGGCGGGACTGAGGCCAGGATCCTGTCTGGTGGGCGGGCCGCTCACTCCCGCACCTTGATCAATGTCTTCACAGCGCGGTTGCCTGTCGTCATGGAGTGCAGCAATTCCGGCAGGCGGCTGAGCGGCCATTCGCCGTTCACAAAGTCTGCGGCACGAATCACGCCCGCTTCAATGAAACCCAGCGCACGGCGAATGGTGCGCGGTGTGTGATGGAAGCTCGCCACGAGCGTGAGGCTCGAATAATGCAGCAAACCGGTGTCCAGCGACACCGTCGTGCCCGCCGGGCAGCCACCGAAGAAATTCACGATGCCGCCCTTGCGCACGAGTTTCACCGCAGTTTCCCACGCCTCCGGCTTGCCCACGGCTTCGATCACCGCATCAAACCGCTCATCCTTGGGCACCGCCGCCAGAATATCGCCATGTGCGCCGACGTCGAACACCTGCGTTGCACCCAGCTTGCGCGCCGCCTGCAGCCGCTGTTCGCCGCGCCCGGCCACGGAAACGATGCCACCCAGCTCGCGCGCCAGCGCCACAAACATCAGTCCAATGGGGCCCGCGCCCAACACCAGCACGCGCTGGCCTGCACGGAGTTTGGTTTCCTCCACGCCCAAAACAACGCATGCCAGCGGTTCGGTCAATGCTGCGTCCCGGAATTCAGTGCCGGGCTGGAGACGGAGCAGGTTTTTTTCGACGAGGCGGGCGGGCACCACGATGCTTTCGGCATAGGCGCCGTTGAGAAACAGCAGGTCGTCGCACAGATTCTCCTGCTGGTTCCGGCAGTGCAGGCACTGTCCGCACGGCGCGGAGTTTGCGACCACGACGCGATCACCGACGCGCCACTCTTCACTCCGCGTCCCGCGTTCCGCACACCGCACTTCCGAAATGACGCCGGCCAGTTCGTGTCCGAAGCAGGCCGGCGGCACGATCATCTTCGCGTGATAACCGCGCTTGTAAACCTTGAGGTCCGTGCCGCAGGTGAGCGCGGCTTCGATGCGGATGCGCACCTCGCCGGGCTTCAACGCCGGTTCGGCAACTTCCTC
>DASTWL010000055.1 GCA_035765895.1 Verrucomicrobiia bacterium
TGCGGCCGTGCTGGTCGCGCAATTGGGCGACCAGCTGACAGAGCGCCATGGCCGGGTTTTCCACCGAGCCGCCAAAAATGCCGGAGTGCAAATCACGCGCCGGCCCGTGCAGCGTGACCTCGATCGCACAAATGCCGCGCAGCCCGTAGGTCAAGGCTGGCAATCCCCTGGCGGGCATGCCCGTGTCGGAAACCACGACCGCGTCGCACGCCAGCTCCCGCTTGTGCGCCTTGAGAAACGCGGGCAGGCTCTTGCTGCCGACTTCCTCTTCGCCCTCGATGACAAATGTGAGGTCGCAGGGCAGGGGCGTGTTGGTTTTCAGATACGCCTCAACCGCCTTCAGATGCGCGAAGTTCTGGCCCTTGTTGTCGCAGGCGCCGCGTGCGAAAAGTTTTCCGTTGGCGATGCGCGGCTCAAACGGCGGCGAGTTCCACAATTCGAACGGCTCCGGTGGCTGCACGTCGTAATGCCCGTAAACGACGAAGTGCTTGCGCCCGCGTTGCGCGGCCTTCGGCCGCGGGGTGCGCGCCACGACGATGGGATGGCCTTTGGTCGGCACCACCTCCGCCTCAAGTCCAATCTGGCTGCAATGCGCGACGAGCCACGCGGCGCAGGCGCGCATGTCGGAGGCGTGTCGGGGTTGCGCCGAAACGCTGGGGAAGCGGAGGTAGTCGCAAAGCTCCTGGAGATGACGGGGTTGATTGGTTTTGAGATGCTCAAGGACGGCCTTCATGCAGACGCATCGTCGATGGAATCCGACGGCATTTCAAGCCGAAGGATGTGCCGCCCGGCGGCCGCGGCCGGCTTCACTGCTTTGGCGTGGCGGGCGTCTGATTGGAGTCCGACTTCTTGCCTCCGCCGAGCAGATCGCCGAGTCCCCGGATGATTTCGGCCGCCGGCGAGCCGGCTGGGGCGTTGGTCGCTGTCGTAGTGGTGTTCGTTCCAGCCGTGGTCTTCTCGCCCAACAAACCGCCAATCACGCCCAGCGCACCCTCCGCCTTGCTGGTGGCGGCGCCGCCGCTCTTGCCCAAAATGCCGCCGCCCGTTTTCAAGGCGAGTTGCGCGAGCACGAGATAGTTTACATCCGGCTTGGGCACGCCCAGCGACCCTTTCATCCTCACAAATTCCGGCAGCGCGACATACGCGGCATTGGTAGGGGTGCCAGCCGGTGTCAAACCAAGCTTGTCGGACAGGCTGCGGCCCAGTTCGACCGACACCGGGAACTGCATGATGGAATTGCTCAGCACATTCGCGATGTCAATCGTGCCCGTCGCGCCGCCGCGAAAAGCCGCGCTTTCGATGACCGCCTGCTGCAACTCGATCTTGCCACCACCTGCCTTGCCCTGCGCCACGATGGCGTTGATGGGCGACTGGAGAAACTCGTCCACCACGCCGCTGCCGGTGCCTTTTTTCGCGCCCACGAGCCCACTCAGCAAACTGCCCACCGCCGCCGTCGGATTACGAATAGCGTCCGGGATCGCCACGATGACGTTGATGAGCGACTTGATGACCGGCATCCGGGCATTGTTCAACGAGAGATTCAGATTCGTGGAGAGCATGCTGAACTGACCGGCCAGGTTCTTTTTCAAGTTGGCGCCGGTCACGCCTGCGCCTTGCAGTTGTCCGGTGGCGGTCACGGTGCCTCCGATCTGGCCCTTCCGCTCGGGCTGGAACGAATTCACCAACGGGGCCAACGGCACGCCGGGCGCGTTGAAGTCCACGGCGTATTTGAAACCGGCCACGCCCAGATCCAGATCCGCGGAGGCCGTCACCGGTGCGCCGTTCAGGACAAGTTGCACCGGCTTGATGGTGACTTGGCCGCCATTCAAACGCACCGTTGCCTGGCAGTTGGTGATTTCAACCTCGCGCAAATACAGCCGGCCAATATTCGCCTCCACCGTGAAATCGCGGAACGGCAGCGTCATGGCCGCCGGCTCCGTTTCCGCCGGGGCGGGCGCGTTGGGCTGGGCCGGGGCCGCCGCCGGAGCGTTGGTAAACAAATCGTAGTAGGGCGTGAGATCGAGCGAATCCGCCGCCAGCTTCAACTGGCCGGTGATGGCCTCGGGCGCGCTCATGTCCACGCGCCCGGTCAGGCTCAATTCGTTGGTTGCGCGGGACGATGGTGCCAGCCGGGCCACCAGTTGCTTCAACTCAAGCAGCTGATTGGTCAGCGTCATGTCAAACGTCGCGCTCGTGTCGGGAAGCCGTAATTCGTGGCCGCCTGAGCGCGTGCGCAGCGCCGCCACAGTCAGCTGGCCATTCACCGCCGTGGTGCCGTTATTCAACGCTATGTTGGCCGTCAGGCTTGGCTTCGTAGAAATGGCCGTGGTCTCACCCGTGGTGGAAACAGTAGTCACATTTTGAACATCGGACACCAGTTCGATGCTCAACCGCTTGCCCGCCGCTTGGGAAAGCACCTTGACGGTGGCATCAATGGTGCCGCCGGACACACTGCCGCCCAGGAACGGACGCCAGTCCGCGAGATTCAAGCCCGTCAAATGCAAGGCCAGCGTGGCGTCGCCAACATCCGCCGCAGCCTGGCCCCAGGCAATGGTCATCGGCTTGGACAATTCGGATGTCACCAACGGACGGCCGTCCTGCGAACCGGCGAGGTTCAGCGCCTGCAGCACGGCGGATTTTTTGTCCGTGTCCACGGCGAGTCCGTAATTCGCGTTCACCTGAAGCGTCGGCGTGGTCTGGCTCTGCCGCATAATGCGGGCATCGGCAACCAGCAGCTGGCCATTCACGGTGATGCTCGTGCCGCCTTTGGCGATTTCCACGACGTTGGAGGAACTGATGCGCGTCGTGCCGAAGTCCACGCCAAACAGGCTGCCGGCGAGGTTCAGGAGCTGCTGGTCGACGCCGGTGAGCGCTACGTTGAGTTTGCCCGTCCGCCGCGCGGCATCAAAGGGGCCCGCGACCTGGAGGGCACCGAGCGTCGCGCCCGCCTTGCGAAACTTCAGGGCCAGCGATTTGACTTCGCTGGCGGTGGTCTCCACCTGCAAATCCATGCCCGCGCCAGCAAAGCCCTCAAACGCGCCCGTGGCGCCCGTGACATCTGTCTGGTCGCTGCCGCTGATTTGCGTGGGCACGAGGTCGGCGCCGAGCGTGAAGGTGTAATTGCCGGCATGCTTCAACTGCATCGTGCCGCGTTGGGCGGCGACGGGCGGGTTCAAGGCCGCGTCCGCGTTCAGCGCAAAGCCCAGCCTGCCTGCGGCGCCGTTCTTCAGATCGTCCAATGTGATGTTTATGCCGGTGAGGTTTACCTCGTCCCGTGTGCCGTCCGCGTGGTGGCGGATGAAGTGCACGATGGCGTTTTTGAGTTGAAAGGATTTCAGGTCGATTTGAGGCGCCTTGCCCGCACTTTGCGCCGGAGTTTTTTCCTTCGAGCCTTGCATCAGCGGGTCGACATTGCTTTTTCCGTCCGCCGCCACCTCGACGGTGACGACCGGGGAATCAATCAGCACTTCATCAACCTTGATCGTGCCGCCCAGCATGGCCGTCAGATGGTAACGCGCCCGCACCTCGTTGACGGCCAGCAAGGGCGTGCTGCCCGTGGTGGTTACCTTCAGTCCGCGCAAATCCACCTGCGAAAACGGGCTCAGACTCGCGCCTTCCGCAGTGATGCTCGCGTTAATCGCCTTGCCAACACGCGGCAGCACCACGCCCTTGAAAAAGGCTTCGCTGGTGACAACTAACCAGCCGATGACAAGCAAAACCACCAGCCCCACCGCCAGGAACGCCAGGCGTTTCAGCCAGCGACGTTTTGTCGGCGCATTTCCAGTCGTTTCAGTTTTCATGGTCAATGCAAATTCTCCCTTGTCTGCCAATCTACTCCAAAACGGTCCGCCCGTCTGGACGAATTGTCCGGCCCGCACATTCAGACAGTGCCGGTGGAAAACGGCTCAAACTATCTTCCGCCCGCGAAGCCCTGTTGCCGCAGCGCCTCGAACAGCACGAGGGCGACGCAGTTGGAAAGATTGAGGGAGCGCGCATCCGGATTGAACATTGGAATTCGCAGCCAGGTGTCCGGATTGGCGTCCAGCAGGGCGGCAGGCACCCCGGCGGTTTCACGGCCGAACACAAGGTAATCCTCCGGACCAAAGCGGGCTTCAGAATAAAGCTGTGCGCCGCCCTGTTCGATGAACCACAGAGGGGCGTCCGGCGCGACGCTCGCCGCGAACGCGTTCCAATCGGGCCAGCGGCGCCACGTCACGTGCTGCCAGTAATCCATGCCCGCCCGCTTCAACGCCGCGTCATCGAGTTTGAACCCGAATGGCTCGATCAAATGGAGCGTGGTCCGTGTCGCCGCGCAAAGCCGGGCGACGTTGCCGGTGTTGGGCGGGATTTCGGGTTCGAGCAGGACGACGTGCATGGGGCCGGTGAATGAGTGAGAGGTTAAACGCGTGAATGGATTCCCGGGCAACGGTTCACTTGTTTGAGGATTTGACTTTCCTCCCGTAAAACACCTGCCACAGGACCAGTCCATGTGCCGGGGCCGTCATCCCGGCCACGCGGCGGTCGCGATGCGCGAGGATGCGCGGCATGTCGCCGGGCGCAATCCGTCCCGAACCCACCTGAACCAGCGTGCCCACGATGCCACGGCACATTTTGTAGAGAAAGCCGTCGCCGGCGATGGTGAAGGTCAGCAGCGCACCGCTGCGCCGCACGTCGCAGCGGGTGAGCGTGCGCACGGTGGATTCGGTGTCGTAATCAGGATTGGCGCGAAACGAGCGGAAGTCGTGCTTGCCGACAAAGTGCCGGGCGGCGGCGCGCATCGCGGCAACATTGAGCTTCGGTTTCACGTGCCACGCGTTGCGGCGGAGCAGGGGATTGTGCGCGGGATGATTCCAGACGAAGTAGCGGTATTGCTTGCCCCGGGCGTCGAAGCGCGCGTGAAAATCCGCGGGACACCGCTTCGCTGCCAGCACGCGAATGTCCTCGGGCAGCCACGCATTGATGGCCAGCAGCAGCTTGACGACCGGCATCTTGAACTCCGCGCGGGGCACTTCGAAATGCGCCACCAGTCCCAGGGCGTGCACACCCGTGTCGGTGCGGCTGGAACCATGAACGCGCGGCGCGCTCGGGAACAGCCGGGCCAGCGCCTCCTCCACCTTCTGCTGCACGCCCGTCCCGGTCTTCTGCACCTGCCAGCCTTCGTAGGCGGCGCCGTCGTAGGCGATCGTGAGTTTGAATTTGAGCGGGTTCATGAATGGATCCGCCGCGCTGCGCGCGGATGCCGGCCGGGCGATCACCGGCTGATGGCATCGAGGTAGCTTTGCAACAGAATGGCCGCCGCCATGCCATCCACCTTTTCCTTCCGCTTTTCGCGGCGCACGCCGCCGGCGACGAGCGCGCGATTTGCTTGCGCCGAGGTCAGCCGCTCGTCCCAGGTCTTGATGGGAATGGCGATGGCATCCTTCAACGCAGTGGCGAACTCCCGCACCTTGTCCGCCGCCGGACCGTAGCTGCCATCCATGTTGCGCGGCATGCCGATCAGGATGAGTTCCACCTCGCGTTCCCGAATGAGCTGGCGGATGCGGCCCAGCACGTTGGCGAAGGGCTCCGCGGGAATGAACTCCTGCGGCGAGGCGATCATCTGCAATTCGTCGCTCAGCGCGACGCCGATGCGAACCGTTCCGTGGTCAAGGGCAAGGATGCGCATGGGCTTAAAGTGCTTTCATCACCTTCGCCGCCGCCTTGACCGTGGCATCGATGTCCGCGGGCGTGTGGGCCACGGAAATGAAGCCGGCCTCGAATTGCGACGGCGCAAGGTAAATGCGTTCGTTGAGCATGCCGTGGAAAAACTTCTTGAAACGCTCGCGGTCCGACTTCATCGCGTTGGCAAGATTCCAGACGGGGCCGCGGGTGAAGTAACCGCAGAACATCGAGCCGCAGTTGTTCACAGTGAAATCAAGCCCGGCAGACTTCGCGGCAGACTTCATGCCTTCTTCAAGCTGCTGTCCGAGTTCCTCCAACTGGCAATACGCGCCGCCCATTTGCAGTTCCTCCAAATTCGCAATCCCCGCCGCCATCGCGAGCGGATTGCCGCTGAGCGTGCCGGCCTGATAGACGGGGCCGAGCGGCGCCAGGCAGTCCATGATGTCCGTGCGCCCGCCAAATGCGCCCACCGGCAGGCCGCCGCCGATGATTTTGCCAAAGCAGCTCAGGTCGGGCGTGATGCCGAAACGCTGTTGCGCGCCGCCGAGCGCCAGGCGGAAACCGGTCATCACTTCGTCGAAGATGAGCAACGCGCCGTGTTCCTGCGTGATTTGGCGAAGGAATTCCAGGTAACCCGGCCGGGGCAGATACAAGCCGGCGTTGCCGGGCACGGGTTCCACAATGACGCCGGCAATCTGACCCGGATTGGCCGCAAACACGGCGCGCACGGCATCGGCGTCGTTGTAAGGCACCACGATGGTGTGTTGCGTGAACGCGGCGGGAACGCCGGCGCTGTCCGGATGGCCAAAGGTCAACGCGCCAGAGCCGGCCTTCACCAGCAACGAATCGACGTGGCCGTGATAACAACCGTCGAACTTGATGATCTTGTCGCGTTTCGTGAAGCCGCGTGCCAGGCGGATTGCACTCATGCAGGCTTCGGTGCCCGAGTTGGTCATGCGGACTTTCTCCACGCTGGGCACGGCGGCGCAAATGAGCTTCGCCATGGTGACCTCCAGCGGGTTGGGAATGCCGAAGCTGGTGCCGTGCGCCGCGGCGTCCTGCACCGCCTGGATGATGCGGGGATGCGCGTGCCCGAGAATCGCCGGCCCCCATGTGCCGACGTAATCAATCAGCTCGTCGCCGTCCACGGTCGTCACGCGGCAGCCCTGGGCGTGGTTGACGAAAAATGGCTGCCCGCCAACCGCCCGAAAGGCGCGCACCGGCGAATTGACGCCGCCGGGGATGTAATTCAGGGCCTCGGCGAAAAGCGTTTCGGATTTGGACCACGAAATCATGCCCGAAGCATAGCGGAGGCGACGAGGAAATCACGCGCATTCGGGCGCTCGGCAACGAGCGTGATGAGGGGGCGCATCAATGCTCCAACGGCCGGTGGTCCGGGGAACTGAGCACTTCGAGGGCGCGCAAGCTGGCAGCACTGCGGGTTTCGACGCCCAGCCGGGCGAAGATTTCCAGCACGTGCTTTTTCACCGTGCTCTCGCTGATGCCCAGGATGGTGGCGATGTCTCCGTTCGTTTTGCCCTGCGCAATCCAGAGCAACGTTTCGGCGACGCGCGGCGTCAACCCCAGCGCCTGCTCCAATGGCCGGGCCGAGGCAAAGTTGGGTTTGAATTCCGGCACGGCCGTTTCATCGGCGCGTTTCAGGCGGGACGAAATGGCGTTCAGCAGGTCACCTTTCGCCACGGGCTTGGTGAGGTAATCATCGGCTCCGAGATTCATGCCGGCGCGCACGTCGGGCTTTTCGCCTCGGGCGGTCAGAAAAATGAACGGCGTTGCGCGGGTCGCCGCGTTTTCGCGCAGGGCCTTCAACACGCCGTAACCATCGAGCTCGGGCATCATCACGTCGCACAGGATGAGGTCGGGCTTTTCCCGCAAGGCGAGTTCCAGTCCGGCGCGGCCATGCTCGGCCGTGAGCGGTTGAAAGCGTTCGAGGCGCAGAATCGTGGCGAGGTTGCGCCGCATTTCGGGTTCGTCTTCGATGATGAGGATGCGCTTCATGCTGCTGGACTGGAAGGAATGATGACCCGCACCGTGGTGCCTTCGCCGGGCTTGCTGCTCACGTGAATTTCGCCGCCGTGCAAATCCACGCAGCGCTTCACAATGAGCAGACCGAGGCCGCTGCCGTGACGGTTGCCCACGTTTGAGCCGCGCTGAAATGCCTCGAACAGGCGTTCCTGCTGCGCCTCGGGAATGCCGATGCCGCGGTCTGCGACGATGAATTCCAGGTTGCCGCCGTGCCCTTGCGCGTGGAACGAAACGCGCTGGCCCGGCTCGGAGTATTTCAAGGCGTTGGTCAGCAGGTTCAGCAGGATGTGCCGCAGCAACCGTTCGTCAACCCGGGCCTCGGCGGGCAGGCTGGAGGTGAAAAACTCGATTGGGCAGGGCGCGTCCGTCGTGGCGCGCGCCTCGTCCACAAGCTGTCGGCAGAGCGCCGCGAGGTCCAGGGGGGCGGGATGGAAATGCATCCGGCCGGCATCCAGCCGCCCGACGAGCAGCACGTCCTCCATCAGGCCCGCCATGCGACGGGTGTTCTTGATGATGGACTGCAACTGCTCACGCCGTTCGGCGGGCTCCAGCCGGTCGAGGTAGTCATCCAGGATTTCCGCCGAAGACTGGATGATGCCCAGCGGCGTGCGGAATTCGTGTGAAACCATCGAGACGAAACTGCTCTTGAGTTCGCCCAGTTCCTTTTCGTGCGCCAGCGCCTTGCGCAATTCCGCCTCCGCCTGTTTGCGTTGCGAGATGTCGTTGACCGCCGCCTGGATGATTTGTTTGCCGCCCCACTGGATGCGCGTGAGAAAAACTTCCACGGGAATGTTCTCGCCGGTCTTGCGCCGTGCCACCCAGTCGAAACGCACGTGGCCGTGCGTCAGGCACGCGTCGATGTGCTTTTGCGCCTCGGTCATGCTGTCCCCGCCGTTGGGCTGCACCGGCGGCGAGGTGACGCCGGGATGCAGGCCGATCAGCTCCTCGGCGGAATCATATCCCAGCATGCGCACGATGGCGGGATTCACCTCAAGGTATTGCCGTTCGTCATGCAGCATGACGCCCTGGCTGGAGGCCATGAACAGGGCGCGGAATTTCTCCTCCGATTCGCGCAGGGCCCGTTCGGACTGACGGCGCTGGGTGATGTCCTGGACGATGCCCCAGATTTCATTGTCGCCCGCGGCGTTTTTGACCAGCATGCCCGAGATGACAATCGGCACGCGGTGGCCGTCGCGGTGCAGATACTCCTTTTCAAACGGGCCGAAGCGGCCCGTCCGGCGGATCGTGTCGAGCACCATGAGCTCCTGCGCCTCGTATTCGCGGGGGGTGACATCCCAGTAACTCAGTTGCAGCACCTCCGCGGGCAGGCGGCCGATAATGCGCGCAAAGGAATCGTTCACCTGCAGGAAACGGCCATCCCAGCTCACCCGCGCCATGCCGAGCGGCGACAGGGCGAAGAGCGCCTTGAATTTTTCCTCCGACTCGCGCAACAGCCGTTCGGAACGGGCGCGCTGCGATTCCTCAACCGCCAGCGAAACCATGGCGGCGAGCGACGAGGCAAAGTCAACCTCCTCGGGCGACCACTCGCGCTGAGGTCCGGTGTGCTCGTGACAAATTACCCCGATGACTTCGCCGCGGACCCAGACGGGAACATCGAGCATCGAAGTGATGTTCAGCGGCCGCAGATAGCTGGCCAGCAACCCCTCGGTGGCGGGATGAACGCTGACGTCGTTGGCCGCGATGGGACGCTTGAGCGCGAGGGCGGAAAAGTAGGCGGGCGCATCCTGGGCGCCGAGCCGCGTGCCCTTGAACTCCGGCACCGCCCTGTCTTCGGGACCGAGGTGCAACAATTCGCACACCAGTGCAGCGTCCTGGGCCGCCAGCGACCAGTAGCTCACGCGCGCCACTTCGAGCGTGCTCGCTGCGCAGGACGTGATGGCAGCCAGAGCGCGGTCGAAGTCGGATTTGTCGAGCCGGGCGAGCTTCAGCAGCACATCGCGGTGCTTTTGAATCTGCTCGCCGCGCCGGCGCAGCTTTTCCTCGGTGCGTTTGTGCTCCGTGTTGTCGGTGATGCTGGCGCGCAGCAGCGTCCGGCCTTCGTGCGGCAGCCGGACGAGTCGCACCTCGGTGGGAACCAGGCGCCCGGAACGATGTTGATGCACCCATTCGAAGCTCGGGACCTTGCCGGTGATGGCCTGGCTCATCCAGTCCCGCGCCGCCTCCGCGGACCGGCGGCCGTCCGGCTGGAACTCCGGGCTGACCTCCGCCGGCGTAAGGGTCTGCAATTCCTCCGGCGTGCAGCCGTAAAGCTCCAGCGCATGACGATTCGCGTTGAGAAATTTTCCCGTGTCGCCATCGAACACCACGATGGCCTCCGGGGCATGCTCCAGGATGGTTCGCAGCCGCGCTTCACTGGCCGTGAGCGCCGCGGTGCGTTCGGCAATGCGTCGTTCCAGCGTGGCGTTGAGTTCGCGGACTTCATCTGCGGCCCGCTTGCGCTCCGTGATGTCGGCGACCGAACCGACATGATACAGCACGCGGCCCGTGGCCTCGTCGTGAATCGCGACACTGTTCGTCAGGCCCCACCAGGGCGCGCCGTCACGGCGGCGATACTGGATTTCCTCGTTGTGAAAGGCGCCGTGACGCGTCAGCAGGTCCAGCAGCCGCTGCCGGTCCGCCGGATGCGCGTAAAGCTGCTCCCGCGGGCAGTCCCGCAGTTCCTCGAACGAGGCGTAACCAGCCAGACGCAAATAGGCGTTGTTGGTAAAAATCAACTCGTGATTCGGACCGGTCCGGTAAATCGCTTCGGAGAGATTGTCCGTCACCGACACGAGGAGCTGCTGGTGCGCGCGCAGTTCGGCTTCCGTGCGCAGCCGCTCGGTGATGTCGCGCGAGACCGACAGGAGCAGGGGCCGTTCGCCGCTGCGAATCAACGTGAGCACGATCTCCACGGGCAGTTGCGTGCCGTCGAAGCGGTTGATGACCCATTCAAAGCGGTGGCTGCCGCGTTCCACCGCGACGCGCAGCACTTCCTTGACCTTCTCGGCGGACAGTGCGCCGTCAGGCTGCCGCTCCGGCGAAATGAGCACCGGATTGCTGTCCAGGAGCGCGGCCCGGTTGGGCGCGCCCGTCATGCGCACCGACGCGGCGTTTGCGTCCACAAAACTGCCGGTTAGCGGATCCTGCAACGTCATGGCGTCCGCGCTGCGCTCGAACAGCAGGCGGAACATGGCCACCGACTCGTCCAGCGCGGCAGCATTGGCGGTGGACCTTTCGGTCCATTTACCCTCGGCGGATGACGGATTCATCATGCGGATGTGAACGTGACCCGAAACTTACCATTGAGCCTGAAGCGGACGCAATCACGCGCCCAGACAAAGATTCACCTCGCCGCGCTGCTGCTGTCTTGCACCGTCATCCCGCTGCGCCGCGCCGCCGCAACCAACGCCTACTGGAACCCCAACCAGACCGGCCGCTGGGCGCAAAGCGCCAACTGGAGCACGCCAACTTACCCGAACAATGACGGCACGAATCTCTTCTCCGCCACGGTGGATGCCGTGACGCACGTGGTGACGCTGGATTGCCCGGTCACCATCGAGGTTTTTTCCCTCGCGCACGGCACACTCACGGCCTCGAATGCGCCGGTGCTGACCGTGAACCAGCAGTTTCAGTGGGGCGGCAACAAACTCGACGGCGCCGGCACACTGCCGGCCAACAGCCTGAGCATCACTGGTGCAACCAAGACCCTTTCAGGTTGGCTGCTGGAAAACCACGGAGCCGGCGAGTGGCTGGGTGGTGACATCCACCTCGGCAACGGCGGCATCCTGCGCAACGCCACCGGCGCGGTGTTCCAGGTCGGCTGCGACAGCCAGCTTGTCAACGATCTGGGCGGCACCGCGCAATTCGAGAACGCCGGGACGTTTCGCAAGACCGCCGGGCTTCCGCCCGCACAAACGAAAATTTACGTGCCATTCCAAAATTCCGGAACCGTGCAGGTGGACGTAGGCGAACTGGCGTTTTACGGCAACTGCACAAACACGGGCGGTCAGGTCGTTGTGTCCAACGGCGCAACGCTTCAGTTGACCGGACCGCACCAGGTGTTCGACGCCAATTCAATGCTGGGTGGCGCGGGGACGGTGAAATTCGACAATGGCACGGTGGATTTGGCCGGCGAAGTCAACCTCTCCGGGCCGGTGGTCGTCGGCCTGGGCACGGTCAATGTGCTGCCCTCCGCCACGGTCAAGCAGTGCGGCGAAGACCTGACGTTCGGCCAGTCGGGCGCGCTGAACTTGAACAGCGGCGAAACGGCGTCGTGGCATTCCCTGACCATGTCCAACGGCACGCTCGACGGCAGTGATGACTGCGCGATTGGCGTGGGCGGCTTCTATTGGGCCGGCGGCCTGCTCAAGGGGTCCGGCCGGCTGGACCTGAACGACAACAGCGGATTTGCGGGCGGCGCCAAGACGTTGCGCGGGCGGCGCATGAACAACCACGGCAGCGTGCAGTGGCTCAGCGGCGATGTTTACACCGGCGACGGCGCGCAGTTCGTGAACCTGTTCGGAGCGACGGTGACAACGGATTTTGATGGCAACTGGGCCAACACCAGCGGCGCGTCCCGTTTCGACAATTTCGGTGCCATCGAAAAAACGGGCGGCACGAACGCCACCAGTTTCACGATTCCGTTCTACAACGAAGGCCTGGTGTTCGCGAGCAGCGGCGCATTCCGCTTCAATGCGGCGCTGACCAACGCCGGCGGGCTTGCGATGGCCGCGGGCGCGTCGCTGGTGTTTGCCACGGCCAGCGCCCAACTTTCCGCGCTCGGCTCGGTGGATGGCGACGGCGAGGTGATCTTGAATTCCGGGGCGCTGACCGACTTCGGCAGCTTCCGGGTTGGCGGCCTGACGCTGAAGAGCGGCTTGCTCCGTTTCACCAACACAACCAGCCGGCCCGATTTTGGTGCGAAGATTGAGTTCGACGGCACCGCCACGCTCGATTTGAGCAGCGGCCACGCGTTGAGCGTGCCCGTGCTGATTCATACCAACGGCACCCTGACTGGCAGTGATTCGCTGGTGGTTTCCAACGCGTGGATCTGTGCCGGCGGCGATCTGGCCGGGTCGGGCCGCCTGGAGTTGCGCGGCTCTTCCATCATCACGGGCGGACCCAGTTGGAGCGGACGCGAAGTGGTGAACTACGGCGACTTCGATTGGGCCGGCGGGAACATTTCCGCCGGAGTGGGGCTGATGCTGCGCAACGCGCCGGGCGGCCACATTTACGTGGATTGCAGCGCCACGCTGAACGGCAGTTACGGCACGGCGACGATGTGGGTGAATCAGGGCTCCATCAGCAAGAGTTCGAACGGCATCACTTCGGTGCAGCCGCCGTTTGTCAGCCAGAACGGATACGTCTATTGCAACGCCGGCGTGTTCCAGTTCAACGGCGGTTACGCGCAAACCAACGGCCTGCTGGCGTTGAACGGGGGAGCGGTCGCTTCCAGCAAGCTCATCACAATCAACGCCGGTTGGATCGCGGGGAGCGGCGACGTCCTCGGCTCACTTTACAACGACGGCACGATGGCGCCGGGCTGGGCCAACGGATTCGGACAAATCCGGGTCTCCGGCAATTGCACGCAGGCCGTCACGGCAACCCTGCTGATTGAATTGGGCGGCACGAACGATTTTGACACGCTCGTGGTGACCAACGTGGCGAGCCTGGCTGGCACGCTGGCCATCAATGCGGCCCCCGACTTTGCGCCGCGCGAAGGCGACTCCTTCCGCATCGTGCAATGCGGCGCGCGCAGCGGGACGTTCGCGCAGGTGACGGGTGCCAGCCTGCCGGGCCATTTGCGGCTCGTTCCAACGTATGACGCCACGGGAATGAGCCTCACGGTCGTCAACGCGCTCACGCCGCCACTCAGCATCGAGCGGCTCGCCGGCACCAATGCGGTCAAGGTGAGCTGGCCGGACAATGGCTTGCAATGGACGCTGCAGGGCGCGTCCCAGCTCGCTCCGACGAACTGGACGTCGCTGTTGCAAACGAGCACGAACTTCGTTGTTTTGCCAGCCGACCAGCCGGTCCAGTTCTTCCGCCTGTCGCGCCCGGCCGATCAACCACTTTGAGGTCCGAATTTTCCCATCACAGCCAACAAAACAAAACCATGAACACAACCATTGCTCATTCCCAAACCAACGCAACGCCACCATCAAACGCGGCGGCCCCGGCTCCGACGCTCGATCACATCCTGCAAACCGGCCTCGGCTTCTGGGCGTCCAAAACGCTGCTGAGCGCCGTTGAACTCGGGCTGTTTACCGAACTCGCCGCCGGTTCGCTGGACACGGAAACGCTGCGCCGCCGCCTGGGCCTTCACCCGCGCGGGGCGCAGGACTTTTTTGACGCGCTGGTGGCGCTGCGCCTGTTGGAACGCGCGGACGGGCGTTACGCCAACACGGCTGAGACGGCGCGCTTCCTGGATCGCAACCAGCCAACCTATGCGGGCGGGATTCTGGAAATGTGCAACGCGCGGCTGTTCGCGCATTGGAATCATCTGACGGAAGCGTTGCGCACCGGGAAGCCGCAGAATGAGGCGAAGGACGGTGGGGACGCATTCGCCAAAATCTACGGCACGCCCGAGCGCCTGGAGACGTTCCTGAAGGGCATGACCGGCATCAGCCTGCCGGCCGCCGGCGCCATCGCGCAGAAATTTCCGTGGGGCGATTACGGCACCTTTGCTGACATTGGCACGGCGCAGGGCGCGCTGGCAGTGCACGTGGCGAAGGCGCATCCGCACCTCAAGGGCATCGGTTACGATCTGCCGGTGGTGCGCCCGGTGTTTGAAAAATATGCCACGGCGCATGGGGCGGCGGACCGCGTTCAATTCCAGGCCGGCGATTTCTTTGCTGACGAGCTGCCCCGGGCGGAAGTGCTCGTCATGGGCCACATTCTCCACGACTGGAACCTGGAGCAGAAACGACAGTTGATTGACAAGGCCTATCGCGCACTGCCCGAGGGCGGGGCGTTGATTGTGTATGAAACATTGATTGACGACGACCGCCGGGAAAATGCCACCGGCTTGTTGATGAGTCTGAACATGCTGATTGAAACTGCCGGCGGCTTCGATTTTTCCGGGGCCGACTGCCGGCGCTGGCTCCACGAAGCCGGCTTCCGCGAAACCTGCGTCGAACCGCTGGCCGGGCCGGATGCGATGGTCATCGGCTTCAAGTGAGCTGAAAGTCCCCGGCTGAAAACGAACGAACCCGCAAATCGCGCGATTTGCGGGTTCGTTGTGTCGGGGGACGAAATTACTTCTTTTGCTCGGCCTTCAGCTTCTCGACGTCTTCCGCCTTGATCGTCTCAATCTTGGCGCCCTTCTTCATCTCCTCGGCGGAAGGCACCTTGATGATGTCACTCACGATGGGCTCCGGCCCCTTTGTGGCGAGCAGTTCCATTTCAAAGACCAGCGTCGAGCCGGGGGCGATTTGCGGTCCACGCTGCATGTCGCCATACGCCAGATCAGCCGGGATGAACAACTGCCACTTGGAGCCTACCGGCATCATGAGCAGGGCTTCCGTCCAGCCTTTGATCACGCCGGTCACCGGGAACTGGCTGGTGCCGCCGTGCTTCTCCGAGGAGTCGAATTCCGTGCCGTCAACCAACGTGCCGCGGTATTTGACGGTCACCGTGTGGTTCTCCTTGGGAATCTCGCCGTGGCCTTCGGTCAAAATCTTGTATTGCAGCCCGGCCTTTTTGCCGTCCGGCAGGGTGATTTCCTTGATCTTCACGCCGTCCTTTTTGGCGTTTTCGGCGAGGAACGCCTCGCCGGCGGCGCGGTTCTTCGCGGCCAGTTCCTTGCGCTGTTCCTCGGCCTTGGTGCGCATTTCCTGCTGGTAGGCCATGATGGCGCTGCGGGCTTCCTCCTCGCTGATGACGGTGTTCGAGCCGGTGTAGGCGTCCCGCAACCCCGCTTCGATCAGGGCCGGATCGATCTCGAAATTCTGCGCCTTGAGATTATGCCCGATGTTCATGCCGATGGCGTAGCTCAGCTTGTCCTTGGGGGTTTCCAGCTTGGGCGCATCCGCAGCCCACAAGCTGGCCGCGCACAGCGCGGTGCCGACGAAGAGGGTGGTTTGGGTGAGTCTGTTTGTATTCATCGTTGAAATAACAGTGAACCGTCGTTTTCGTTCAATCTCGAGTCAGGATGCGCCTTTTTACCGGAGCGCCGCTGAATGTCCAGCGTGAAGGGGCGGGGCGCCGGTGAAAATCCTTTTCCCGCCCGGCGATTTGGCCTTCAATCCGCGTCCCATGAAACTGCTCGTCATCGGTTCCGGCGGCCGCGAACACGCCCTCGTTTGGAAACTCGTCCGGTCGTCGCACATCACGCAGATGTGGTGCGCGCCGGGCAACGCCGGCATCGCGCAGGAACGCCTCCTCAAAAACGGCGCCGCCGTCGAATGCGTCAGCCTTGGGGCGGAGGACTTGCCCAAGCTGCTCACGTTTGCCCAGGAGATGCGGGTGGACCTCACCGTCGTCGGCCCCGACAACCCGCTTGCCCTCGGCGTTGTGGATTTGTTTCAACACAATGGGCTGCGCATTTGGGGGCCGAACCAGCGCGCCGCGCGCTTCGAATCTTCCAAGGCGTTTTCTCAGGCGTTCATGGAAAAGCACGGCATCCCGACCGCCCGGTCCGGCACGTTCGACAATCCGTTTGGCGCCAAAAAATTCGCGGCCTCGCTGGACGGACGGTGCGTGGTCAAGGCCGACGGTCTGGCGCTGGGCAAAGGGGTCTTGATCTGCGCGAACCTTGCCGAGGCTGAACGCGCCGTGGACGAAATCATGGTCAGCAAAGCCTTCGGTGCCGCCGGATCGCAGGTGGTCATCCAGGAATTTTTGGAAGGGGTGGAGGTATCCCTGCACGCCTTGTGTGACGGCAAGGTGGCCAAAGTGTTTCCCACTTCGCAGGATCACAAGCGTGCGCTCGATGGCGACCAGGGGCTGAACACCGGCGGCATGGGCACCTATTCGCCCACACCATTTTTGACAGACGCGCAACTGGCTGAGGCGGCCAAAACGATTCTTGATCCGTTCATGCGCGGCTGCGCCGCGGAGGGCATCGATTACCGCGGTATTTTGTATCCCGGCATCATGCTGACCCGGACCGGTCCCAAGGTGCTTGAATTCAACGCCCGCTTTGGTGACCCGGAAACACAGGTTTATTTGATGCGCCTGGAAAACGACCTGGTCGAACTCCTCGACGCCAGCGTCAGCGGAACGCTGGACAAGCTGGAGCTCAAGTGGAATCCGATGGCGAGCGTCTGCGTGGTCATGGCCAGCGGCGGTTATCCCGGCAGTTACCCGAAGGGCAAAGTCATCGCCGGCCTGGACACCGCGAACGCATTGCCGAACACCAAGGTCTTCCACGCCGGCACCGCGCTGAAGAATGGTCAAATTGTCACCAACGGCGGCCGCGTCCTCGGCGTGACCGCGCTCGGCAAGGATTTGCGCGCCGCCCAAGCCGCCGCCTATGCCGCCGTGGAATGCATCCAGTTTGAAGGTGCGCATTTCCGCCGGGACATTGCGGCGAAGGCGTTTTGAACCCAGGCGCTTGCAGGTGGCAGGGCTGCGCCATCCTCCCAAGTCAGTCATCACAGACAAAGTGGATCAGAGGAAAGGCAGGCACACGAGGGGCTCCCGGAGGGTGTGCCGCAACGGGTGCCAGTGTGTTACTTCTGTATCACTTCGCGGCAGCCGGTCAATTCGGGAGCGCCCTCGTGAAAGGTGTTGTTTTCCAAAACGACTTTCTGCGCGTCGCGAATGATGGCTGGGCCGTAGAATTGATTGTGCTCCAGTCGGACGCTTTGCAACGGCAGCCGGGCCCTGGCGGCAGGCGACGAATGCGGCCCGGCCCAACCGGTAAAACTCGCGGCGGTTTTTGAACCGCCCCGGCCGCGGCGCAGGATGGAATCGCGAAGGATCACGGTGTCCGGCCCGGGGCCTTCGATGGTCGCGCCATAGAACCACGCCAGCGCCGCAAAATCACAATGCTCGATGGTCACCGGGGTTTGAAAGCGGCAACTGTTGCGGATGACGCAGTCGCGCAACACGGTGTGCGGATTGGCGCTGGTGACTTCCCACGCGATGGCCTGCGGCACCAGCCCCGCAATCGGCCGGCCAAGGGTGAGTTCCACCGGACGGGCGTGCTCGTGTTTGCCCGGTTCCACGCCGCCGGATACGGCTACGATGGGTGCTTCGCCCAGCACTTCACTGCCGCTGGGATTCATCACGCGGAGCACGCCGCCGACCTGAAATGGAATGTAATTCAGCGGATAAAATTGCCGCACGATCAGCCGGGTCGGCGAACTGGTCGCGATCACGCGGGAGCAATGCGTGGACACATTGAAGGCGTCGTCGTTCATGCCGATCAGCGTGCAATGATCAAACAGGAGCGAGGCCCGATTGCCTTTCACATGGAAGCCGTCGCGCCACGAGGAAGTCAATTGGCCGGTGCCGGGTTGTGGGCGGATATTGACGTGACGAAATTGCAATTCCCCGGTGTTGCGCCCAATCCAAAAAGCGAACCACGGCGCGCTCCAGGTTTCGAGGTTCTCCAAGGTCACGGTGTCATTGCGATCAATCACCACATTGGCGCCCGGGCCGCGTCGATGGGCGATCCCCGGCACCGGCAGGCTGACTTTCCAGTGTGGCTGCGCCTGAAATTCACTCGCGTTGGGAAACGGATGTCCTGGCGGCACAACCACGCGAACGGTGCCTGGCGGATTGGTTTCGGTCAGAGGCGCGACCGAGGCCACGTAAAGATGCTGGCTGATGAGATCGTAGGGGCCAGGCTTCCAGAGCATGCCAAAGAAGTCCTGCTCACCGTCGGCGTGCGTGGGGCCGCCCAGTTCGGTGGCGCGTTCGGGTGCAAACAACCGCACATCTACGGAGCGGGTTTGCGGATGCAGGGCGATGACTTCGCCATCCACATAGGGCAGGGGAGAGAAGTCAATATTCGCGTTGCGCACAATGACATTGCGGCTCTGCGTGAGATGCAGAAAGCGCACGTCCGGTCCGAGCCGGAAGGTGCAGCCGCCGCCGTCAATCGTCAGGTTGGTCCGGCCGGCGAGCCAAAACACGTAACGCGATGCCGATGAGCGAACGGAAATGGTCTGATTGTGGGGGAACTGAATCGTCACGGGACCGCGGTTCGTGGCGGCGCAGAGCAGCAATCGTCCGATCGCGGGACCGTCATCGGTCACGCCATCGGCCGCCAGCCCAAAATTCTCGGCCGGCAGAATTGGCTTTGGTGGCCTGTCACTCGGGGATTCCGCGGCGGCGAGGCTGCTGGCAAAGGCCACTGCCAGGCCGCCCCAGATCATGAGCAAGACAGTCCTCAAAAAATGATCCTTCATTCCATGGTCGAAGAACTCTGGGCGGTTCGTCGTTTGATGGAGTTATTGTTGGGGACAAAATCAATCCTGCACCGACGACGGCTGATTCTTGTCTGCATGGCACCCTGATTCGACCACAAAGCACCCAAACAGGCGATTGAGAATTTCATCCAGCGGCGAAGCGGTGCTTGACGGCAGGCTGGTTCGGTCTTAATGCCGACCGAAAGGATAATGAATCCGCTAGGCCGACTGGGCACAGCTGTTGGAATCATCCTGACATGCGGTGACAAGCATCAAAATTCAACGAGGCGGAGCAACAGGCCGCGCTGTCTCAAATTGTTTGGCAGGGCAAAGCTGCTGCTTTGCTCCATTTGCATTTGAATTCCCGGTCATTTTTTGTGACGGATTTGCACCATTGGCGAGTAGGTGATGCGCACCAACAAATCGCCGCGGCCGCCGCGTGGTTTGGGCAGGCCTTCGCCGGGCAGGCGGATGATTTCGCCGCGAGGCACTTTCGCAGGGATTTGGACGCGCAGAAAATTTCCCGTCAAACCGCGCACTGCTTCGGTGCCGCCTTGCTGGACAAGGTGGGAACGGATCTTCAGGTCGCAGCGCAAATCCGAGCCGCGCACTTTGAAACGGAAATCCGGGCGCGCCTTGACGCGCACGGTGACAAAGCCGCCGCTGTCCCGGGCGAGCTTGAAGCGCGTGCCGGGGGCGGTTTCCGGCGGCACAACGAGCTCGTAAGTTTCCAAGCCTGAGGAATGACCGGGATCGTCCACGCGCACTTCCAGTTTGCAGCCGCGCAGAAACTCGTCGAGGCGTAGATGCACTTCTTTGGTGATATTGGCCGTAAATTTCCCATTGCGCGCGGCCGTTTTCGGCGTTGCGGCCAGTTCGTGGTCATATTCGCGCCGGCGGACTGGATCACTTAAGATTTCATACGCGGCATTGAGGGCCTGAGTCTGCGCAACGGCCGCTTGAGAACCGCCGTTCAAGTCCGGATGCAGTTGTTTGGCCAGCAGCCGGTAGGCGGCGCGAATCTGCGCGTCGGTGCAATTCCGATGCAGGCCGAGCGTGGCGTAATGATCTGGGACGGCGGATTTCAACGCGACGAAGCTAAGGAGTTTGGAGCTGTTTTGTCACGGTTAAGTAAATTGCTGCTATTGGGTTCAGAACTGATATCATGACGATTCATGTCATTTAGCATTCTTGGGCTTGATCCCAAAATCTTGCGGGCGGTCAAGGAAGCCGGTTACACCGAGCCGACGCCGATTCAGTCCGCCGCCATCCCGCCGATTCTGGCGGGGCACGATCTCATCGGCATCGCGCAGACGGGCACGGGCAAGACGGCGGCGTTCACGCTGCCCATCCTCACCAAGCTGGCGGCGCTGCCGGCCAACGCACGGCGTGGCACCAAATTGCTGGTGCTTGCGCCGACGCGCGAACTGGCGGTGCAGATCGAGGAAAACGTCCGCATCTACGCGAAACATCTTTCGCTCACGGTGGCAACGGTGTTTGGCGGCGTGGGCGAACAGCCGCAGATCCGGGCGCTGCGCGCGGGCACGGACATCATCATCGCGTGTCCGGGGCGGTTGCTGGATTTGATGAATCAACGCGCGGCGGATTTCTCGTCGTTGCAATTTCTCGTGTTGGACGAGGCCGACCGGATGCTGGACATGGGTTTCCTGCCGTCCATCCGTCGGATCGTCCAGCAATTGCCGAAGCAGCGGCAGACGCTGCTGTTTTCCGCGACGCTCTCGAAGGAGATCGAAGCGCTCACGCATCAGTTTCAGCATCAGCCCAAGACGATTCAGGTCGGTCGCCGATCCAATCCCGCGGAGACCGTCACGCAATTTGTCTATGAAGTGCCGAAGCACCTGAAAACCGCGCTGCTGCTGCACCTGTTGCAGGACCCGCAGATGAACATGGTGCTGGTATTTTCGCGCATGAAACACGGCGCGGATCGCATTGCCCGGCAGCTGGAACAAAAGGGGGTTCGCTGTGCAACGCTGCATTCGAACCGCTCGCAAAACCAGCGGCTGCGGGCGTTGAAAGATTTCAAGGACGGCGCGGTGCGCGTGCTGGTGGCGACGGACATCGCGGCACGCGGCATTGATGTGGACGGCATTTCGCACGTGGTGAACTACGATTTCCCGATGCACGTCGAGGATTACATTCATCGCATCGGCCGCACGGGTCGCGCGAACGCTATTGGCGATGCCATCAGCTTTGTGACCGGCGAAGACCATCAGGAACTGCGGGCACTGGAGCGCTTCATCGGCCGCGGCATCGTGCGCAAGAAGGCGGAAGGATTCAATTACTCGCAACCAGCGCCGCAATTTAACTCAGCGGAGGAACCGCGACGTCCATTCCAACGCGGCTCACATCCGCAACGGTCGCAAGGCGATGATCGCCGGCCCTCTCAGCGCCCGGGTCAAGGTCAGCGACCTCAAAGTTTCGGCGGTCAGCATCGTGGAACGCAGAGCGGCCGGCCAGCTTCGGGCAACCGTCCGCCGCGCTCGGGGAACGCCCAATCGCAATCGCGTCCTGCGAGCGGCAATCGCGGGGGCCTATTCCCCTAAACCAACTGACCCTCAAACAAACGGCAAGTTGCGGGCGGCGTTGGCGGTGCAGTTTGAAAAGAACATGACGTGCCACCAAGGATTGGCGTGGACCAAGGTGCAGGCGTGGTTGGACGCCAGGCTGCGGCGATGGGCATCGAACTGCTGCTCGAGGAGAAATACTTCGCGTGCAGAAGCCGGGCGATTTCGATGCAAGCGCTCGAGCTGGCTCGCGGCCCCGGCGGACTTTCGCAAACAGGGCGGCGCGCTCTGGGATGGTCGCAGTTTCGGCCGCGTCTTCATTGGTTGCAACGATGTGGATTCCTATCACGTCGGCTGCGGCTTTCGCGCGTCTTGAGGGCTTGAAGAAATAGACATAAATTGCGCTGCTTGAAACGAATTCAGCTCGTGGAAGTTCGTTTCTATTGTTTTAAGTTATGAAAGCATTCCTACTTTGCCTCATGTTGCTGGCCCTGAATCTGCAAGCGGCAAATACGAACGCGCTTGCGTTCCTCAAAAACATCCCCCTGCCGGGTGTGCGCGGACGCATTGACCATTTTGCTTTGGATGCGCAAGGCCGGCGGCTCTTCATGGCTGCACTCGGCAATGACACGGTGGAAGTGATCGATCTGGCCGGGGGCAAAAGGCTTCGCAGCATTGGTGATTGTTCTACGCCGCAGGGTGTCGCGTTCGTGCCCCGCGCCAACCGGTTGTTTATCGCCAACGGCGGTAATGGCAATGTAACCGTGCTGGAGGGCGCGAACTTCAAACCCCTCGCACACGTTGGCGATCTGCCCGATGCAGATAATGTGCGTTATGATGCAAAGGCGGGTTTGATCTATGTCGGCTATGGGGATGGTGCGCTCGCTGTTATTGGCGCCACGAATGGCGAACTTATCGCCCGCATCAATCTGGCCGGTCATCCTGAATCATTTCAACTGGAGAAGAATGGCAACCGGATTTTCGTCAACGTGCCGGATGCAAACCAGATTGCGGTGGTTGACCGGAAAAAGCGTTCGGTCATCGCCACCTGGCCGATGGGGAAATTCCATTCCAATTTCCCCATGGCATTGGATGAGGCAAGTCACCGCTTGTTTGTCGGCTGCCGCCGTCCCGCGAGGCTGGCGGTTCTGGATACGACCAGCGGGAGCAGGGTGGCCGACGTGGAAATTGCCGGTGACACCGACGATGTGTTTTATGACGCAAACCGCAAACTGATTTACGTTTCCTGCGGGGCTGGTTTCATTGACGTGATTGGGCAACGCGACGCGAACACTTACCAGCTACGCGAGCATATTCCGACATCAGGCGGAGCACGAACGAGCTTCTTTGCAGCGGAGCTGGATCGGTTGTTCCTGGCCGTGCGCGCTGGCACTTTGTCCGGCGGCGCGGGAATTCGCATTTACCAACCCCAATGACTCCCCAGCCAACATCGGAAAGTATGGTGCCCCAGGTTTGGATTGAAGCCGCGCAGCCTGGTTTGGCGCCATCTCAAAGCTTTCCGGCTGCAGATGTATTGGTAACACTAAGGGCAATGCGCCAATCCCCGTTCCGAAATTTTCGGACCGCCGCACCATTTTACTTCGTATTGGTCATCTCGGCCGTCGTGGTGGCCGGACGGAGTGCAGCTGAATCGAATGCGGCCTGGCAAGCACCGACGTCACTTGCGATCAGACAAGCGGGTGAACATTCAATCCGTATCACAGTGAAACCGTCCGGATACACCAACGAGTTTCCATTTCATCCAGCCGTTGCGGAGCGAGATTATCCGTTGCCGGGGTTGATATGGCACCCTTCTTCAAATTCGGTCGCTGCAACTGTCGCCGGGTTGCACGTCAGTGTGAAGCCTGCCCCGCTCAGGGTGAGCGTGATGCGGGCGGATGGCTCGCTGGTCCAATCTCTTCAGTTCAACCCAAATGGCACAGTGACGTTCAAGCTGGATGGCCAGCCCATACTAGGTTTGGGTGAAGGCGGGCCAAAGCCGGTGCGAGGTCAGGATTGGCGTTCGCAACCCGTGCAGTTCAACCGCAACGGGGCGTATTTCAAAATGGAACCGCGCTGGCAGGGGGATATGTATGGCTCCCGCAATCCGGTGGCGATGCTCTGGGGCACAGGCGGCTGGGGATTATTCCTGCCGACACCGTGGGCGCAGGTGGACTTGCGGCAGCCGAAGCAGGGGATGTTCATACCCTGGCAACCCACCGCGGCGGACTCAGTGCCACAAACAGAGCGCAATCAAGGCTTGGCCGCGGCCAAGGGGCGACCGCCGGTGGATGGCGTCGTGCCCGGGTTGGTGGACCTGTTTCTGTTCGATGCAAAAGATCCGACTGCGGCGTTGAGAGACTTTTCATTGATCACCGGTCCGTCTGCCATGCCTCCGAAGTGGGCGCTGGGCTACATGCAGTCGCACCGCACGTTGAAGAATGATACCCAGATGCTCGACGTGATCGACACGTTTCGGAAGAAGGAAATTCCGATTGATGCGGTGATTTACTTGGGCACCGGTTTTTGTCCGCGTGGTTGGAACACCATGCAGCCGTCATTCACTTTCAATCCGGAAGTGTTCAAACACGCCCCAAAGGCAGTGCTGGCTGAAATGCACACGAATCATGTAAAGGTCGTTCTCCACATGGTGCCCTGGGATCGCGACAGGCTGCCGACGCTGCACGGTTCCATTCCGCCGAAGCCCGGGGAAACCGTGGATTCCTCGCATATTCAGAGTTACTGGAATGAGCATATGTCGCTCGTGAACGCCGGGGTGGATGCCTTCTGGCCGGATGAAGGGGACTGGTTCGACCTGTTCGAACGGATCAAGCGGTTTCAGATGTATTTTCAGGGTGGACTACAAGCGAAGCCGGATGAACGGCCCTGGAGCCTGCAGCGAAATGGCTATCCGGGCATCGCTCAATGGGGCGGATGGGTGTGGTCGGGCGACACAGAATCGTCCTGGAAGACGCTCGAAGCGCAGATCGCCGTCGGCCTCAATTACTCGCTTAGCATAGGTCCGTATTGGGGATCAGACATAGGCGGATTCAATCCCAATCGGGAGTTGACGGGTGAACTTTATGCACGTTGGTTTCAGTTTGGGGCATTCTGCGCCTCGTTTCGTGCCCACGGACGGGTGTGGTGGATGCGGCTGCCTTGGGCGTGGGGTGGCAAGGATCGTGGGCCGCAGGAATACGGAAACAATAATGCGCCCCTTCCACCAGACGACCCTCGTAACATCCTGATTTCCGAGTTGAACAATCCAACGATTGAACCCGTGGTGAAAAAGTATGACGAGCTTCGTTATCAACTGATGCCCTATACCTACACCCTCGCGTGGGAGGCGCGCGAACGTGGACTGCCGCTGATGCGTGCGCTCTGGGTCTATTACCCCAAGGACAAAGTCGCCCAAGGAATGGGAACCGAATTCCTGTGGGGGCGAGACCTGCTGATTGCGCCGGTGTTCACCAAAGGCGCAACGAATCGCGATGTATATTTACCAGCCGGCGACTGGTATGACTGGTGGACCAATCAAGAAATCAAGGGCGGGCGAACTGTCTCACGCGCCGTGGATCTAGCAACGATGCCCATTTATGTCCGCGCAGGAGCCATTGTGCCAACGGATCCGGTCCGTCAATACACCACCCAGCCCGTCAGCGAGCGGACCACCATCAACATCTACCGGGGCGCAAACGGTTCTTTCACCCTCTACGAAGACGACGGAATCAGCCAGAAGTATCTGCGTGATGGCGGGCAGCAGACGAGATTCACTTGGAACGATTCAACGTCGACCCTCACGCTCGAGCAGGGCCATTCATCGGACATCGTCAAGCAAACGGCCAATCGAAGATTCCGAGTCTGCTTGCATCCCGACGGAACGTCCCGTGAGATTGTTTGGTCAGGAGAACGACTGCAAGTTGCAGTCCCTTAGAGCAGCATTTCGTGGCGAAGATTTGAGGGCGCACCCCAAATCTCAATAATCACGATCCTGCATCCACGGTCGGCCCGTGGTTCTTGGGTGAACCTGTCTTTTCCGTGCACAAGGAGTGACGGTCGGATCGGAAAGCGAAGTCTAGCAGAAAACAAGGCGCGGGAGAAGAATTGGAGCCGCTGGGGCACTTGTCTTCCTGAACACCAGTGGGGAACCGCCCTTGAAGATTACTCTGGCAACCAGGAAAGCTGGAAGTCTTTCCCTCATGATCAGGCTCGCATCCGCGCGTATCATTGGGCGATGGTGGATTAATGGGCTGGACCGACCGGGAACCGCATGAGCACAGGGGTTCCGATCTGAATGTGGGTTTGAATCTCAACAAGGTTGCATCGCCAACGCCGGGTTGAATGATTGAATCCCGTTAGAATTCTATCCACATTGCACTGGTGTCGGAAATCCCAATTGAAAAGGTCCGGGGAATTCTGGATTCCCTGTATCGCGCGGAGTTCGGCCGCATTCTCGCCACGCTCATCCGATTGCTTGGCGATTTCGATCTGGCCGAGGACGCCGTGCAAGATGCCTTTACCGCGGCCTTGGAACGGTGGCCACACGATGGCGTGCCGGCCAATCCCCGCGCCTGGTTGATTTCCACCGGACGGTTCAAAGCCATCGATGCGCTGCGTCGGCGCGCACGATTCGATGCAGCCCAGGAGGCGATTGCTGAACAACTGGAACCGGGAACGGGCGATGCAGCGCTTGAGACGGACGATGGCATTAAAGACGACCAGTTGCGGCTCATCTTCACCTGCTGCCATCCCGCACTCGCGCCGGAGGCTCGCGTGGCATTGACCTTGCGGGAAGTCTGTGGTCTGACGACCGAGGAAATCGCCCGCGCATTCCTCACGGCGGCACCTACGCTTGCCCAACGGATTGTGCGGGCCAAGGCGAAGATTCGTGACGCCAGAATTCCTTATCAGGTGCCATCGGTGGAGGAACTGCCCGACCGCTTGGATGCGGTGCTGCAAGTGGTCTATCTGGTTTTCAACGAGGGTTATTCAGCATCGTCGGGCACATCGCTGACGCGGGCAGAACTTTCAGCGGAAGCCATCCGGCTCGGACGATTGCTGTTGGAGTTATTGCCTGAACCGGAGGTGAGGGGATTGCTCGCGCTGATGCTCTTGCAGGAATCGCGGCGGGCAGCCAGAACTTCGCCGTCCGGTGAACTGGTTCTTTTGGAGAATCAAGACCGCTCGTTATGGGATCGCGAAAAGATCGCGGAGGGGGTGAAACTGGTTGAACGGGCATTATTGTCGCGTCGGTTTGGCCCTTACACGCTTCAGGCGGCGATCGCGGCGGTGCATGCCGAAGCATCCGAAGCTGCGGCAACAGACTGGCCCCAAATCGTAGCGCTTTACAGCGTCCTTGCACGGGCTGACCCCTCGCCGGTTATCGAACTGAATCGCGCCGTGGCCGTGGCGATGCGCGACGGACCGGAGGCGGGATTGGCGCTGATTGATGCCATTTTCGCGCGTGGTGAGTTGATGGAATATCACCTGGCACACTCGGCCCGGGCAGATTTGTGCCGCCAATTGGACAGAAATGACGAGGCCCGTTCTTCCTACCAGCGTGCCTTGTCGCTCGCGCGACAAGAATCGGAACAACGTTTCCTCAAAACCCGGCTTCAGGAATTGGACGAAAAAAAGTGAGGAGCACTGTCGAATTACGCCAAACCCAATCGACAAGTTGATGAATGGCCACAGGCCGCAACAACAAAACGAACAGAACAAACAAAGCAACAGCACAAAACCATGAAATTCCTCATGATGATGATTCCTCGTGTTTACCAGCCGGATACACCTGCTGCGGAAAGGGCCGGCGAAGGTTTTACGCCTCCGGCCGACGCCGTTGCCAAGATGATGAAGTATAACGAGGAACTGACCCAAGCGGGCGCGCTGGTCGCATTGGATGGGTTGCACCCCATTGCCAAAGGAGCCCGGGTCAAATTCGGCGAAGGGAAGCCCATCGTCACCGATGGCCCATTTGTCGAGTCGAAGGAGGTGCTCGGTGGCTACTGGATTATCCAAGTGAAATCAAAAGAGGAGGCCGTCGAGTGGGCGCGGCGCGTCCCGGCAGCGGCAGGAGACGTGATTGAACTGCGCCAGATCTTTGAAATGTCCGATTTTCCTCAAGACGTTCAAAAGGCCGCCGACAGTCCCGCGGTGCGCGCCCAAGTTGCGGGAAAGAAGCATTAACCCGGTTGGCCGAACCCATTGCATAAAATCCTGATAAAATGAAATACATCTGCCTTGGTTATATCGAACCGAACAAGTTTGAATCGATGTCTGAAAGTGAGCGCAACACGATGTTGGATGAATGCTTCACCTACGACAACGAGTTGCGGAGGAACGGGCACTTCGCTGGCGGTGAGGCGTTACAGCCCCCGCAGACGGCCACAACCTTGCGCTGGAAAAACGGCAAAGTGTCCATTACGGACGGCCCCTATGCCGAGACGAAGGAACAAATCGGGGGCATTCTCATTCTTGAAGCTCGAGACCTGAATCACGCCATCCAGTTGATGTCAAAACATCCCGGTGTGAAAGCCGGGCCGTTCGAGATACGTCCCGCTGCGGACCTGACTGACATGATCAGCGAAAGTGAACAGCGACGTGTGAACGCAAGTCAGGGATTCGGAAGGAGGTAACGGATCACATACGCAGCGGCGGAGCCTCAGACTGCACCTCCCTGTTTGGAAAGCCGTTTTTCCGCATATCGCTGTTATCGAATCGTGCTACGACAACGCGCTGATGGAAAGCTTCTGGAGCACCCTCAAGTGCGGCTTGGTCCATCGCACGCACTTTGCCACCCGCGCCCAGGCGCGGGCGGCGATCTTTGAATGGATTGAAATCTTTTACAACCGGGAGCGGCTCCACAGCGCCCTCGGCTACCAATCCCCTGTGGACTTTGAAACCCAACTAAACTAAAAACAAACAACCCAATGCCTCATGCATTCACCACCTGTCCACCGAATCGAGGCAAGGCCAGTCTCATCAAGCACGAAAGCACAACCATCATGAAAACATTCCAGGGCTACCAACTCATCGCCCCCGACGACCTGCACTGGCGGCCGTCGAACCTGATGCGCATCCCGAACGCGGATTTTCTGGAGCGCACGGGCAGCGAGAATCTCAGCGCGCGACTTTGGCGGCTGCCGCCGAAAAGCGCCAACACGCTGCACAAGCACATCCGGCAGGAGGAATTTTATTTCGTGCTCGAAGGCACGGGCCGCATGCGCGTGGGCGAGGAGACGTTGACGGTTCCCAAACACGGCGGCGTGCTGGTCGGCCCGGATCAGTTGCGACAGGTTTTCAACGACACCGACGCGGACGTGCTCTGGCTCATCGTTGGCGCGCCGGAAGAACTGGAATTTCTGCAAGGCTCCAAGTCCACCGACATGGATTTGAAACTCATCTATCCGACCGATCCAACGCAACTGCCCAAGGAACTCGCCGGCGTATCATGGCCGCCAAAGGCGTGAGTTTGTCCGCGTTCGTTTCGAACGTCGCAAAAAGAATCCGGTTTTGTCACAGCCGCGGCGGCTGGTTCGTCTTCCTTGGTGATGAAAACAAATATTGCCAATCTAAACGAACCGCGTCTGAACTATCGCAAAGTGTCGCCGACCGTGTTGCAAGCCTTGTGGGGCGTGGAAAAGGCCGTGAACGAAAGCGGGCTGGAAAGTTCCTTGCAGGAACTGGTCAAGCTGCGCGCGTCGCAACTCAACGGCTGCGCCTTTTGCATTGATATGCACTATCGCGATGCCCTCAAGGCCGGCGAGGCGGAACAACGCTTGTTTCTGTTGAATGCGTGGGAGGAAGCGCCGGTTTACACGCCGCGCGAACGGGCGGCGTTGCGCTGGACGGAAGCGCTGACCAAGCTGGCCGGGAATAGTGTCAGCGAGGAACTTTACGAAGCCGTGCGCGCGGAATTTTCCGAAACCGAACTGGTGAGCCTCACGCTGGCCGTGGTGGCGATCAATAGTTGGAACCGTTTTAGTGTGGGCTTCCGCGTGCCGCCCGGGTTTACTTTGTGACGCCATGATCGAATCGTTCAACGCACATCGCGGCCAGTTGTTCGGCATCGCCTATCGGATGCTGGGCAGCGTGGCCGAGGCGGACGACCTGGTGCAGGAGACGTGGCTGCGCTGGCAGAAGCAGGATTTAGAAAAAGTGTCTTCGCCCAAGGCTTGGTTGATTGCCACGATCACGCGGCTGTGCATTGATCAACTGCGGTCCGCGCGGCGCCAGCGCGAGGAATATTACGGCGTCTGGCTGCCGGAACCGCTGGTGGAAAACGCGCCCGCGTCGCCGGAAAATTCGGCGATGATTGCGGAGTCGTTGACGATGGCGTTCATGCTGTTGCTCGAAACGCTCGACCCGGTGGAACGCGCGGTCTTCGTGCTACGCGAGGCATTTGATTACGATTACGCGGACATCGCCGCCATCGTGGGCAAGAGCGAAGCGAACTGCCGCCAGATCGTGCGGCGCTCCAAACTGCAACTGGCCACGCCGCCCGTGGCGACCGCTCCGAGCGAGTGCGCGCGGCGCGTGGTGGAGAAATTCATGGCCGCCGCGGCGGGCGGCGAAGTGCGTGACTTGCTGGCTTTGCTGACCGCGGATGCGACGCTGTATTCCGACGGCGGCGGACGCGTTTCTGCGGCGGGTCGGCCGATTCACAGCGCGGATCACATCAGCCGGTTTTTCGTCGGCATTCGCGATCGTCAGCCGGCGGATGTGGCGTTGCGCTTCGTGGCCATCAATGGCCGGCCGGGCGTGTTGATGAGCAGCGGCGGACACATTTTCAACGCGGTTTCGTTCGACTTGGACGACGAACGGGTTCGCGCTATTTACATCGTGCGCAATCCGGAAAAGTTGAAACATCTGCCGCCCGTGGCGAACAACTGATTTATGAACCAGAACGAAAAAGCGGCACGCTTTCAAGCGTTGCATCAAAGCGGGGAAGTTCTGTTATTTCCCAATCTTTGGGACGGTGGTTCGGCGCGCATGCTGGAACAACTCGGCTTTCAGGCGCTCGCCACGTCCAGCGGCGCGTGCGCGGCCACGCTCGGCCGACGCGACGGAAAAATCTCCCGTGCCGAAGCGCTGGCGCACTGCCGGCAGATTGTCGCGGCAACGAATCTGCCGGTCGCGGCGGATTTGGAAAATGGATTTGCGCACGATCCGGCTAGCGTGGCGGAAACCATACGGCTGGCGGCGGAAGTGGGATTGGTGGGCGGTTCGATTGAAGATTCCAGCGGCGACCAGAACCAGCCGCAATACGATTTGAGCCTGGCTGTGGAACGCATCGTCGCCGCCGTGGAGGCAGCGAAAGCGTTGCCGTTCAAATTCACGCTCACGGCGCGCGCGGAAAATTTCTTCCGCGGCAAACCGGATTTGTCCGACACCATCCAACGGCTCACAGCCTACGAGCGGGCCGGCGCGGATGTGCTGTTCGCCCCGGCGTTGCCGGATCTGGCGGCGGTGCGCGAATTGTGTTCCGCCGTGCGGAAGCCGGTGAATTTCATGGTGGGCATCAAGGGGAAATCTTTCACGGTCGCGGAACTCACAGCGGCAGGCGTCAAGCGCATCAGTTTCGCGAGTTCGTTGTATCGAACGGCGATGACGGGTTTGTTGAACGCGGCCCGGGAAATTAAAACTACCGGCACGTTTGGCTACCTGGAAAACACGCTGACCACACCGCAGTTGAACGAGTTTTTGCGGTCCTAGTCATTCCGGCAAGAGCGGTTCCGGCTCCATTGAGGCAGTGAACCGCCGCCGCTTTGGGCGCTGGCGTTCATTCCCCGAACGGGGTGCAGGCGGCTTGTGTTCAAGCACCGCATCATCCACTCTGCGGACAGCAAATGGCACCGAACTGGGATGGCTTCACCGGTGTCGGCGGAGTCATTCACACGGGCCGCCAAACGGGCAGGCAAAAATAATCGGCCATGCAAAACCTGAAGGACGACAAATCAGCGCCGGTTGCGGTGCGCCCACTCCGCGAGGCGGACCTGACGGAGGCGAGGCTCATTTTCCATCTTGCGTTCGGCACATTTTTGGGGCTTTCGGAGCCGATGCGGTTTTGCGCAGGGCGGGACTTTTTCCGTGGCCGCTACTTTGCGAATCCAGAAGGGTTCCTGGGTGCGGAGGCACATGGCATGCTGATCGGATCGAATATTGCGAGCCATTGGGGCAGCGTCGGTTTTTTGGGACCGCTGGCCATCCACCCGGATTTTTGGGATCGTGGCGTCGCCCGGAAGTTGCTGGAACCGACGGTGCAGCTCTTCGATAGATGGCACACGCGGCACGCCGGTTTGTTTACATTTCCGCACAGCACCAAGCACGTGCATCTCTACCAGAAATTCGGATTCGCCCCACGCTTTCTCACGGCGGTGATGTCCAAGACAGTCCGGCCGCCGGCGTCATCCTTGGATGGCGAGCTTTACTACTCCGGATTGACGCCCGCCCGGCAGTCCGAATGCCTGAAGGCATCCCTCGAATTGTCGGATGCGATATATGAGGGGCTGGACCTGCGAGGGGAAATTCGTGCGGTCGCGGAACAAAAATTGGGTGAAGTCATCTTTCTCTGGAACGGTTCCCAGCTGATGGCGTTTGCCATTTGCCATTGCGGCGCCGAAACGGAAGCGGGCGAGCTGACGTGTTACGTGAAGTTTGGCGCCGCACGCCACGCTAAGGGACTTGAGCAGTTGCTTTCCGCCTGTGAGGCGCTCGCGGTCCGTCGCGGCCTGACGCGCATCGAGGCCGGCGTAAGCACGGCGCGTGAGGAAGCCTATCGTCGGATGCAGGCCCGGGGCTTTCGCACAGACGTCCTTGGTGTGGCGATGCACCGGCCCAACGAAGCGGGCTATAGTCGCCCAGAGGCTTTCGTTCTGGACGATTGGCGGTAGGCATGTCGGAGGGCTGGTTTAGTATTCAGCATCACGCTTCACGCCCGGTTCAGGAGCAGGATACCGGCCGTCAGCGTCGGCCAACAGTGGTGCGGGATAATCCATCTGCAACTTGTCCACCGAGGGGGCATATTCGCGGTCCGAGGCGAGAAGGCTTTCCAACGTTGTTTCCTGGCCCGTGTGCGCGGCTATGCGTCCCAAGGAACTGACCGCACTGGCATAAACGCCACGCTCGACTTCGTTGTAAGGCCGGTCGTTCCGAATGCTGTCAACCAGGTCATTCCATTCGTTCAAATACGGATTGTCTTCTCCGGGCGGCGTTTTGGATTCTCATATCAACTTGGCGCGATCCGGCATCAGGCCGCTGAACAGGCTGGAAGGCTGTCCGCAGTCGCCGGAACTGGAAATGATCGCGTTGCCCTTGGTTCCCTGCGCGTAGCTGGAGTAGATCTGCTTGCAGCCATTGATGCAGCGGTCATCCATGATCAGCCTGGCCCCATCGGCGAAGGTGTATTCCACCGAGTAAACATCAAAATTCTGGTCCACGTAAGGAGCGCCTTCGGGACTGATGCGATAATTCCGTGCGCCCAGGCCTTGCGCTTTGACCGGCCACGCGTTTTTCATCCAGCAGCAGTGGTCAAGGTGGTGGATGTAAAAAATCATTGAAACATCCGCCGCTGGCCCAGATGAAACTGTGGAAGCGCTGAATCTGCCAGAGCAACTCACTGGGGGCGCCGGGCCAAAGGGTCGAAAATGCCGTGCCCCCGGTCCGTGCATGCGATAACCGCGCAGCAGGGTCACCTCGCCGATCTCCCCGTCGGCAATGCGCTGGGCGAGTTCCTGCATGGGCCGGTTGTGCCGCGACATCAATCCCACGCCGACCTTCAGATTCTTTCCCGCCGCCGCCTTGCCCAGAGCAAGCATGCGGCGCGACGTGGGCCCATCAGCCGTCAATGGCTTTTCCATAAAGACATGCAGCCCCTTTTGGATGGCGTAGCCGAAGTGAACCCAACGGAAGGCCAGCGGCGTGGTGAAGATGGCAATGTCTCCCGGTCGGAGGCAGTCCATCGCCTTTTGGCAGGCATCAAACCCGATGAACTTGCGTTCTTCCGGCACATCCACCCGGCCAGCGACGGAATGGCCTTTCAACGCATTGTAGGAGCTGTCGAGGTGATTCCGAAAAACATCCGCCATGGCCACAAGTTTCAGGGGGCCATTCTTAACGGACAGCGCGTCGATGGCGGCACCCGTGCCACGGCCGCCGCAACCGATCAAGGCAACGCGCAGTGTGTTGTCCTCGACGGCATGAACGCTGGGAATGACAACTCCCACCAGCGCTGAGGCGGCCGTGAACCGCCCGTGCTTTTCAAAAACTCCCGGCGGGAAGTGACCTGTTTGGTTGGTGTATTCATGGGCGATTGGTGTAGGTCAGCATCGGCACGCGGCGGCATGTCTTTCTGAAGCGGGCGAGAAATTGTGTCCCGCCAAAGACAAACGCGGATCTGCTGCCGAGAAGTAGCTGCACAGGCACATGCCAGTCAGTTTCGGCGGGATCATCAGCGCGGAACCTCTCTCATTCTGCGAGGCCAAACAAGCGGAAAGGCGCCTTCGCTGATTGCCTTCGGGTGAACCGACGCAGGCCGCGCATTTGCAGCAGCCGCTTCAGCCAACGTTCGCCAAGCGGGGGAGAAGCTGCGGCTGACCAGGCGTGCTTTGCAGCCTGAAACCGTTCCTTGAAACCAGCCAGAGCGTCAATGTCTTCGCCGGTTGTTGAAGGCGCAAGACCGCCAAACGCGCAGGCCGGTGGGCCAAACGGGAGGCGGTCTTGGGAGCGCCACCGTCATCGTCGGCTTGGCTTGGGCGAACGGGCGCGCCAGAAATGCGATTCGCCAAAGCCGGCCGTTAGATCGGCGCTCCACAGCCCGCCTTTTCAGGGGCTGCGCCCCATGCGCCACGTGCGGGGCCGGCTTGTAGTCGCTATGGCTGATCGGGAATTTCCGCCTCGACCAGTTTCGCCAACAGCGTCAATGATTCCTGCCAGCCGAGATAGCAGGCTTCGGCGGGAATCATTGGCGGGATGCCTTCCTGCGTGATGTTCACTTCCGTGCCGCAGAAGACCTGTTTGAGCGAAACGGTTGTCACCATTTCGCCCGGCAAATTGGGATCGTCGAACCGGTCGGTGTAGCGGAGCAGTTCGTCCGGTTTGAGTTCAAGATACGTGCCGCCAAAAGAATGGCTCTTCCGGGTCGTAAAATTGGTAAACGACATCTTGAACGTTCCACCGATCCTGGCGTCCAGATGATGCACCTTCCCGGTGAATCCGTTTGGCGGAAGCCACTTGGTCATTGCGTCTGCATCGAGAAACGCACGGTAAATCCGCTCCGGCGTTGCGCGGAGCACCCGGTGAAGTCGCACGGTGTTGGTATTGCTGGTGTTCATGGTTTGAGGATGTGTTTGTCGTTTCATATCTTCGACGAACCACCCGGTCGCGTCAGGACAATTATCGCAAAGAATTTCCGCACCACTTGCGCGCAGGATTCGCCGGTGGTCTATTCTGCGGATGCCACAACCGTATCCAACTATTATCCCGGGTCTGCGCAGCCCGTCTGAACAAATCCAAGGCCTCGTCTGGTTTGGCCGCATGCTGGACAAAATCCGGCTCGCCGCGGCAGGGAAACTGCCCGAAGACTGGCAGCCGGCGCGCGGCACGAACATGAGCGGCAGCTTCGATGCGCGCTGCTGTCGCTTTCTGAAAATCGATTACGCGGCGCTTGAGGCCGAAGCGCTCAAGGGCGACAAGACTGACGAACAATTGCTGGAGTGGGCCTTTCAACACGGCCGCCGGCCCGGCGAGGAGGAGATGGAAATCTGGAATGCCTTCATGACCAAGCGCGGCTGGCGTGATGCCGGCACCCAGCGGCTGAACGAACGGCTCGCGGAGATCGGACTGCCGCCCGGCGCGGTGCAGACGATGTTCGAATTTATCGATCTGGACGAGGGGCGGCTGAAACCCGAACGTTAATTCCACGGCATGCCGGTTTCCGCACTCCTTACCTTCAACGCATGTGACGCCGCGCGAAATCTTGCGGCGCTGGCAGAATCACTCTGGCCAGGCTGCGGCAAGCCTCAATGACCTTCATGCACATCGGACTCGAACGACTGGCGAATTTGGGAATCGCCGCCGCCAACGGTGCCACACCCGCGCAGGTTGTCTCCCGGCTGGGCGCCATGCAGGCCCAAGATTATCCCGGGGCGCTATGGTCGATTGGACTGCGCACCGCGAATGCCACGGAAGCCGACGTCGAGCACGCGATCCGGGAGCGACAGATTGTCCGCACCTGGCCGATGCGGGGAACACTGCATTTCGTGGCGGCGCCGGATGTGCGCTGGATGCTGGCGCTGTTGACGCCCCGGATCCTCGCCAACGCCAGGCGGCGGGCCGTGCGCCTGGAACTGGACGCCAAAACGCTGGCGCGCTGTGAAAAGCTGGTCGTGCAGGCGCTCGCTGGCGGCCGCATCATGCCTCGCGAACTCCTGCTGGCCCGGCTGGAACAAGCCAAAATTTCCACGGCCGGTTCGCGCGGCTACCATATTCTCTGGCGTCTGGCGCAACAGGGGGTGATTTGCTTCGGCCCCCGTGAGGCAAAGCAACATACGTTTGTATTGCTGGATGAATGGCTTCCGGCAGCAAAGCCGGTGGAGCGCGAAGTGGGGCTCGCTGAACTGGCCCGCCGCTACGTTACCAGCCATGGTCCGGCAACGTTGGCGGATTTTGCCGGCTGGGCGGGATTGCGGGCGGCGGACGCAAGGGACGGGGTGGACGGCGCCGCTTCAGCGCTGGAACGGGTGGCAATGAACAACAAAGTTTACTGGCTGCCGCGCCGGACAGCGCCGGCAACGCCAGCAGTGGCACAGGGGCACCTTCTGCCAGGCTTCGATGAATTCGTGCTCGGTTACAAGGACCGCGAGGCGGTGCTTGAGGCACGCCATGCGGCAAAAATCATTCCCGGCAACAACGGCATGTTCATGCCGACGATCGCCGTGGCAGGGCGCATTGCCGGCACGTGGCAACGCACGTTGAAAAAGTCCGTCACCATCCAGCTTATGCCATTTCAACGCCTGACCCGAGCCCACCGGCTGGCTCTGACGCCTGCGGTTGAGCGCTACGCCCGTTTTCTTGGAATGCCGGTGAAGTGGGAAGAGTGATATTTGGCGGAAGGGGAGGGATTTGAACCCCCGGTAGGATTGCTCCTACGCCTGATTTCGAGTCAGGTGCCTTCAACCACTCAGCCACCCTTCCCGCCAGCCCGGCATTTGTAATCCATCAATGCCCGCCCAGCAACGAATTATTCTGCCGGTCTTCCGTGTCGGAGCGTTTGACTCGCCCGGACCCGTTCACTACGCTGGCGCTCGTTTTCAAAATCGAACATCAGGAGTTACCATGCCGCCCAAAAACACCGAAAAGAACGTCGAACCGAAGGAAGCCAAAGCCGCTGAAGCCGCCAAAATTTCCGCCACCCGCCAGCGCGACCTCGAAGCGGCCATTTCCACGATTACCAAGTCCTATGGCGAAGGCGCCATCATGCGCCTCGGCTCGGCCCACGCCCAGAAGTCCATTGAAGTGATTCCCACCGGCGCGCTGGCGGTTGACCTCGCACTGGGGGTGGGCGGCGTGCCGCGCGGGCGCGTTGTGGAAATCTTCGGCCCGGAGTCGTCCGGCAAAACCACGTTGATGTTGCACGTGATTGCCAATGCGCAAAAGGCCGGCGGGTTGGCGGCGTTCATCGATGCCGAGCACGCCCTGGATCCGGCCTACGCCAAGAAACTGGGCGTGAACCTCGACGATTTGCTGGTTTCGCAACCCGATTCCGGCGAGGAAGCCCTGACCATCTGCGAAACACTTGCCCGCTCAAACGCACTGGATGTGATCGTCGTGGACTCGGTTGCCGCCCTGGTCCCGAAAGCCGAACTGGAGGGCGAAATGGGCATGGCCACGATGGGCATGCAGGCGCGGCTCATGAGCCAGGCCCTGCGCAAGCTGACGGCGCTGCTCAACAAATCGAAGACCACCTGCATCTTCACCAACCAGCTGCGCGAAAAGGTCGGCGTGATGTTCGGCAATCCCGAAACCACGCCAGGTGGCAAGGCGCTCAAGTTTTACGCCAGCGTGCGCATGGACATCCGCCGCAAAGATACGCTCAAGGACGCCTCGGGCAACGCGATCGGCAATCACGTCAAGGTGAAGATTGTGAAGAACAAGGTGGCGCCACCATTCGCCGAGGCGGAGTTCGACATCATTTACAATCACGGCATCGACAAGGAAGGCAGCATCCTCGAAGTCGGTATCGACAACGGTGTGGTCGATAAAAAGGGCGCGTGGCTCCAGTTTAACGGCGAACTGATCGGGCAGGGGAAGGATGCCGCCAAGAAGGCGCTGATTGAGAAGCCCGAGCTGAGGCAGACCATCATGGAAGCCATTCTCGCGAAGCGCGCCGCGGCTGTGCCGGCAAACTGACTGGGTTCAAAGCGCGGCGAGCAAAAGGCCGCTCGTTTCGGCCGCCGTCAGCGGCAGCGGGTTTCCCTTCATGCTGCTGGCGGCGGTCGCTTTTTGAACAAGTTCCGGGACGTGCGTCGCGGCGATGCCGTAATCGCCCAAACGCGGAATCTTCAAATCCTTCACCAGCGCGCTCACCCAACGCACGCCATCCTCCGCTCTGGCCTCCACGTTGCCGGTCAGCAGCCTCGCCACCTCGTCAAACCGTGCCAGCGTTTCGCCCGTGGGCGCACGTTCCCGCAGCGCCCGGAGGTTGGCGGCCATGACCGACGGCAGGAGGGCAGCGCAAATGGCTCCGTGCGGCGCGGAAAAACGGCCACCAATCGGCCCTGCGAAGCCGTGCACGGCACCCAGACCCGCGTTGGCCAGGGCCATGCCGCTCCACAAGCTGACCAGCGACATCTCAGTGCGGGCGGCCAGATTGTCACCTTGGGCGCAGACACGCGGCAAAGCCAACGCCGCACGGCGCAGTCCTTCCCGGCACAGCGCATCCGTCATGGGGTTGGCCCGGCAGGAAACGAAGGGCTCAATCAACTGCGTCAGCGCATCAAGACCGGACGCGGCCGTGATGTGGCACGGCAGTTCACAGGTGAGTTCCGGATCCACGATGGCGGCTTGGGGCAACAGCAGCGGGCTGCGCAGGCTGACTTTGACCTGCTGTGCCAGAGCGGTCAGCACGGCGTTGCGCGTGACTTCGGCACCCGTTCCCGCCGTGGTGGGAACGGCGATGAACGGGGCCGGCGCGGCGGTCAGGCTGCGTCCCCGCCCGACCACTTCCAGGTAATCGAGCAATTCGCCGGGATTCGTCAACATGGCGGCGATTGCCTTACCTGCATCAATCGCACTGCCGCCGCCAAAGCCAATCACCAGTTCGGCGCCGGTCTGGCGCGCTGCCGCGACCCCGTGGTCCACCATTTCGGTCGAAGGTTCGCCGGGAATGGAAAAAAGCGTGACCTGCACACCGTGTTGAGCAAGCCCGGTCACGAGCGGTTCGGCCCGCGCGGGAGTGCGACCGGTGACGACCAGCGCATGCCGGCCGAATTGACGCGCCATGGGGCCGGCTTCCGTCAATGTGCCGGGGCCGAAAACAATGCGGGCGGCGGTGGCAAATTCAAAGCGCATGTCACCAGTTTGCGTCGTCCGGAAACAGGTTGGCGTATTTCACACTGGTGCGCGGCTCGGCCATCATGGGCGCAACCGTGTCACGCCAGATTTGGTAGTGCTTCGTCTCCTTGTGGGCGGTCGGCGCGGCGGATGTGCGATACGCCTCCACCAGCACGAAATGCGTCGAGTCATCCTGGTGCTGCACAACGTCAAAACCGGCGACGCCGGGTTCCTGCACACTGTGACGGGCGTTTTCCAGCGTGGCCGCCTTGAACGCCTCGACGTATTCGGGTTTCACGTGAACATGGACATGCACGACAAGCATGGCGGCAAGTTAAGCGCGAAGCTCGCCGCCGTGCAACTCATCCGGCCACGCGCCGTGTGTTTCAGCCATCCGGGCAAAAAAACGCGCCTCCGGCCAACCGGAGGCGCGTTGACGCAGCGCAAGTGCGGGACGGTCACTTTTCCTGGAACAAATGCACGTCGTGCTGCGGGAAGGGGATCGTGATGCCTTCCTTGTCGAATTCCACTTTCACCTTTTCTGTCGTGTCAAACTTGAACGGCCAGTAATCGCCGGATTTCAGCCAGACCCGCATGATGAAATTGACCGAGCTGGCCGCCAGTTCGCCGACCAAGATTTGCGCGGCCGGATCCTTGAGCACCCGCGGATCCTCGGCAACGATGCGTTGCAGCACGGCTTTCACCTTTTGAATGTCGTCCCCGTAGCTGACCCCAAACGTGAGGTCGAGCCGGCGGGTGTCCATCGCGGAATAATTTGTGATGTTGTCACTCATGATTTTGGCGTTGGGCACAATGACGCGACGATTGTCAGGGGTGTTCAGAATCGTTGTGAACACCTGGATTTCATCGACAATTCCGGCCGTGCCGCCCGCCTCCACGTAATCGCCCTTCTTGAAGGGGCGGAAGACGATCATGAGAAAGCCCGCAGCAAAATTGGCCAGCGAGCCTTGCAGGGCGAGGCCGATGGCCAGGCCGGCGGCACCGAGAATCGCCACGAACGACGTGGTTTTAACCCCGACCTTTTCAAGGGCGGCGAGCACCACAAACACCATGAAGAGAATGTAGGTGAAGTTCGCGATGAAGCCGACGATGATGGGATCGAGCTTCCGGCGGGAGAGAAGCCGGTGAATCACGTCCTTGGAGATTTTCGCCGCCCACGCGCCCACGATCAGTATGATGATCGCGAAGAGAACCGGCAGCCCGTAGTCATGCACGTAGCCTTGGATGCTCTCCGGGCTCAGCCAGCCTTTGACCTGCTGGGCCGTTTGCGTGAACGAATTGGTCTCATTCATGGAGTTCCTTTCTTTTAACAGGTTTAGGATCGCCCCTGTAACGCACGAGTGGAGTATGCGCCGCGCGGGATGAATGAAGTTTTCGTGCCCACCGCAGGCCGCGTTCCGAGGCGCGGGCCCAACCGCTGGTGAAAACCTCTTGCCCAGCACATTGCGGTCAAGTGTCGGCGACGTCAAGCGCTTCGGCCGTTCTACGCCATCGCCAATGGGCGCTGACGGTCGCAAATCGCGTTCCGTGGTGCGCCCGGCTGACCTCAATCCGCATCATCGCTTTGCTGCGCCAGCGAACGCGGCAAAGCGTGACGTCACTTTTGGGCGGTCGAATTCGTCGCCGGGCTGCCTTTTGCCGGATAGAGGCCGGCCTTGATGAAGGGCTCCACGTATTGGCCGTAGCCTTCCTTTTCCATGTCGGCCAGCGGCACAAAACGCAGCGACGCGGAGTTGATGCAGAAACGAAGACCGGAAGGCCCCGGCCCGTCATTAAAGACGTGCCCCAAGTGCGAGTTGGCGTGCTTGGAGCGCACTTCGGTGCGCAGCATGCCAAACGACGTGTCCGTCTTTTGGACGATTTCGGTCTTGTCCACGGGTTTGGAAAACGCCGGCCAGCCGCAGCCGGAATCGAATTTGTCGAGCGAACTGAACAGTGGTTCGCCGGAAACGACGTCCACATAGAGGCCCGGCTTGAAGTTGTGGTCATACTCGTTGCGAAACGGCGGCTCCGTGGCGGCGTTCTGCGTCACGTTGAACTGCATCGGCGTGAGCTTCTTCTTCAACTCCTCGACGGACGGCTTCTGGAAGTTTTGCATGGTTGAATTGGTATAGATGGGCGGTGGTGCAGTCGGGCCGGGCGTTTTCTCCTGCGCACAGCCGGTGAAAGCGATGCTCAACGCGACGGCCAAAGTCAACTGCCCAATCATCAGGGGCGATTTCATTTTGCGAATCATAGCACAGGACGACGTTTTGTCGAAGCAGCCGGCGCAATTGTCGGGCGCTGCTGGCAGTTGGTCGCAGGAAGTGGGGCAACCTTACAACCTGTGTGGCACGGCCGGAGGGTTTCGACCGCGGTTAAAATGCGCCGGACCGGACCCGACACTCGTCAATCACACACGTCCAGTGTAAACTGGCTTCGTGCAGCAGGCAGCGGACAACGGGCCGGGCGGACCGAAGCGTCGTTGGTGGCGGCGGGACTGGCGACATGACGGACGGGAGTGGCTGCGCCGCAACTGGCGCCGGATGGTGCGCCTGCGCGAACGCCTGCAGTTGAGTGAAGAGGCGTTTCATCTGGTGATGGCCGGCGCGGTGGGTGTGCTCGGCGGCATCGTCAATCTGGTCTTCTATTACGGCATCGAGTCCGCCAAGTGGATATTTCTTCACAAGCTCGATGACCCCGTCGTGGTGGCGGAGGAGATGGGCTGGGCGGCCCGGCTTTTGACGCCAACCCTTGGCGGGCTGGCCGCCGGCGCCGTGCTTCACTGGGGTGGCAAGCTCGCGCGCGGCCAGGGCTCGACCAATTTGCTGGAGGTTGTGGTGGCGGGCGACGGCCGGTTGCCGGCCCGCCGCGGTTTGGTGAAATCGCTTTCGTCGCTGATGAGCATCGGTTCGGGTGCGTCCATCGGGCGCGAGGGCGGCATTGTGCAGCTCGCCGCGACGGTCGCGTCGAAATGGGGCCAATGGCAAGGGTGGCCGCCCTACCGGTTACGCCTGCTGGTCGGGTGCGGGGCCGCTGCGGGCATCGCGGCTGCCTACAACGCCCCGATTGCCGGCGCCGTGTTCGCCGCATGGATCGTGCTCGGGAATTTCTCCATGAACCAGTTCGCACCGCTGGTGTTTGCTTCCGTGGCCTCGACGCTGGTATCGCGCGGCTTTTTTGGCATCCGACCGTGGTATTCCGTGCCGGCGGTGGACTTCACCAGCCTGACGCAGCTTCCCTGGTTTCTGGTTTTGGGAGCGGCGTGTGGCGCGCTCGGCGCGGTCTTTCTGCGTTTGCTGCGCGTGGCCGAAGGGCTGTTCGGCAGGCTGGGGCTGCCGTTGTATCTGCGCCTGGGGCTGGGGGGCGCACTGGTTGGCCTGATTGCGCTGCGCTTTCCCGGCGTATGCGGGAACGGTTACGCGGTGGTAAACCGGTTGCTGCACGGAGACTTTGAAGGGGCCCCCAATCCAGTGTGGTTTCTCGTCGGCCTGCTCGTCGCCAAAATCATCGCCACGTGCGTCACCGTTGGTTCTGGCGGAGTCGGCGGAGTCATGACGCCGACCATGTTTGTCGGCGCGGGCCTGGGCTCGGTGCTTGGGGTTTGCCTGCATCTGGCCGGGTATGCTGAAGGATTGCCGACGGCGTTGTTCACCGCGGTGGGCATGGGGGCAACACTCGCGGCTACGACCAGATCCCCGCTGTTGGCCATCATCCTGACTTTTGAACTATCCCTGGATTATTCGCTGATGCCGCCATTGATGGTGGCCACGGTGGTCTCGGTGCTGGTGGCGCGGCGCATACATCGCGAGTCGGTTTACACGGATGTGTTGCGCCACCGCGACGTGACCGCCGGCCGGGAAAGCGAACACCCCGGCGCATCCCTGGAATGCACCGTGGGCGACCTGATGCAACCGCCGGTCAACCCGGTCCACGAAGCGGCGTCCATTTCCTACGTGGCCGAACGCTTTCTGATGGGCTCCAACAATTATCTGCCGGTGATTGATTCGCACCTGCGCCTCGTCGGGGTCATTGCACTGCATGACATCAAGGAACATCTCACGCGCGGCGAAGATTTGAAGGGTGTGATTGCCCTCGACGTCATGCGTCCGCCGCCCGTGGTGCTGACGCCGTCTCAACGTCTGCTGGAAGCGCTGCCGACGGTGGTGGCCAGCGACCAGCGCAATGTGCCGGTCGTCAACAGCCTGGCCGAAATGAAGCTCGTCGGGGCGCTGATCCGCGCCGAAGCGCTGGGAGTGGTGGCCCAGGCGATTGACGTTCACACCAAACCCGCCAGCCAGCTCAGCGGTTGATCCAGCAGGCGAGGGCGCCGCAAAGCGCCGCCACCAACCAGATCACCAGCACAGCCGAGGTATTGGACAAACCGCGGCGCACCAGACGATGCGACAGGTGATTGTTGTCGCCCACGTAAAAGGGCTTCCGATGCCACGTCCGAATAAGCACCACGTTCACCAGGTCCGCCAACGGCACGGCCAGCACGAGCAGGGGAGTCAGGACCGCCAGCGGCCGTGGTTTTTGCTGGGTGTAGAAATGCGGCAAAATTGCCAGCACGGCCAGCAGATAGCCGACCAGATGGCTGCCGGCATCGCCAAGAAAGGCGCGGGCTCGCGGAAAATTATGCGGCAGAAATCCGGTCAGCGTTCCGGCAATCAAAAGTCCCAGGGCTGCCACCAGATATTGCCCGTCCGACGCGGCGAGCAGGGCGAAGAAAAAGGCCGCCAAGCCGCCCAGCCCCGCGCAGAGGCCATTCATGTTGTCCATGAAGTTGAGCGCGTTGATAAGGGCAAGGGTCCAGAGCACCGTCACCGCAAAGCTGAAAGCCGGGCTGGGCACAAACAACGTGATGCGCACGCCCGCGAGTGCGACGACCGACGCCACGAACAATTGCCCCACAAACTTCGGTAACGGCCGCAATTCATGCCGGTCGTCCAAAATGCCCAGCGTCGTCATGCCAAACGCACCGAACAGGATGGCCCACAACTGCGGCGCCCGGCGCATGATGCCGTGATGCATGGCCGCTTCGGCGTTGGACGGCAGCCAGCCAAGGCGCAGCGCCAGCGCGCCCGCCAAGCACGGGAGAGCGATCCCGGTGAGGACTGCCAGTCCGCCGGCCAGCGGGATGGTGTGATCATGGATTTTGCGGTGCCCCGGTTCATCTATCAGACCAATTCGGATGCAGCAGCGAGCCCACAGCGGCAGGCTGGCGAACGTTGTCACAAACGCCGTCGCAAATGCGGCCACATACACGTTGAAGGGAAAACTCATCGGTTCGACGTCTGCTTGAGCAACTGCTGGTAGAGTGCAAATATTTGCTCGACCATGCGGACCGTGGAGAATTGTTCTCGCACGAGCGCCCGTCCTGCGTGACCGAACCGTGCGCGCAATCCGGGGTCAGCCGCCAGACGCAAAATGGATTCGCGCAAGCGGGCTTGGTCGCCCACGGCAATCAGAAAGCCGGTTTCGCCGTCGCGACAGACTTCGCGGGCACCATCGGCATCAAAGGCCACCACTGGCCTGGCCGCGGCCAGCGCCTGGGGCAGGGCACGTGGCAGCCCCTCGCGGCGGGAAAGGTGCACCAGCAAATCCATGAGGCCCACATATTGAGCCACGCGTTGCGGCGGCACCAGTCCGGCGAAGATCACGCGGTCGCGGATTCCCAAGGCGGCAGCCTGCGCTTCAAACTTGCTGCGCCATGGACCATCGCCCAGTAACAGCAACTTTATGCGCGGCTCCCGGCGAATCAATTCGGGCGCCACGGCGAGCAGGTCAGCATGCCCCTTGAGTTTGAATAGCCGGGCGATCTTGCCCACGACGATGTCGTCCGACGCCAAACCGAGTTCCGCACGCAACGCCGGCGCATTGTCGGCGCGCAGGAAAGGTTCCAGATCAAACCCGCTGCGAATGGTGGTGAAACGGGCAGGGGAGCCAATGCCGGCGCGCAGGTATTGGGCGGTCATTGCGTCCGCCACAGAAACAAAATGCGTGGTCACGCGGGCGGCGCGACGTTCGGCCACGGTAAAAAGCCAGTTCGCCAGCGGATTTTGCCACGAGCCGAAGGATGGACCGTGAATGGTGTGCACGATGACCGGCACCTGGGCCCGCGCGGCGGCCAGCCGGCCGAGCACGCCCGCCTTGCCGCTGTGGGTGTGGACGATGTCCGGCTTCTGTGCGGTGAACTGGCGGGTGAGGGCGCGCAACGCCTGCCCGTCCCGAAGTGGATGAACGGGCCGAACAAGATCGGGCACAATGGTCAAGGGCACGCCCTGTTCGCGCACGGAGGATTCCAAGCTGCCTTCCGCACCACAGCTGGGGCCGGAAATGAGCGTTGCCTCGCACGCTGCTTGCAGCCGCAGGCCGACGACGCTCGCGATGGTGTTTTCCTGTGCGCCGCCGACGATGAGCCGCGTGATGACGTGGGCGACTCTCATTGCTTGGAGGACTACTGGCCGCCCGGTCCTGGTCGCAGCGTCGCCAGCCGGTTGCTGACCTGAAGATAATCGGGGCTGCCCGGCGGGACGATTTTCAGACAGGCTTCGAGATGCTGCACCGCCGAATTAGTGTCGCCTTTGGCCGCAGCCAGTTCCGCAAAACCGAATTCCACCTGATAGGCATTCGGAAATTCCTTGGCGAGCACCTGGTAATCCTCCGCCGCCGCGGCGTATTTCTTCGCCCGCAGAAGTGTAATTGCGCGATTGAGGCGAATGACGCCGTTGGTGGGCGCGAGTTCCAGGGCGCGGGTCAACGATTCGTTCGCCTCGTCATACTGGCCCAGTTGCAGGCAGGCAAAGCCCCGATTGGCCAGCGCATTCACGTCGGCCGGGTGATCCGTAACAATCCGGTTGAGCACGGGCAGGGCCTCGGCGTTGAGTCCGGCGCGAAGATAGATTTGCGCCGCAATGGAACGGAACTGGTCATTGGCCGCCGGACTTTCCAGCGCGCCCGCAAGCAACGTCTTGGCTTTCTCCTTGTCCCCCAGGCGCAGCCACGCCGCGGCATCAATGCGCGCCAAATCCAGTTGATTTGTGGCGGTCAAATTGAAGCTGGCGGCGTGGTCGCGCAGGTATTGAACGGTGGTTTGGGCCTCGGCCGGATGTCCAAGCGTATTGAAGAGGTCGGCCAGCCAGATTTGCGCCATCACGTTGGTGGGCTGCAAATCGGTCACCCGCCTGATGGCTTCGATGGCCTGACGGTAAAGTCCGCCGCGCAAAAAGATGCGCCCCTGCTCAAATGTGAAGCGCGGTTCGTCGAACGGACCGCACTCGCGCGCCAGCTGATTCCAGTCATCGTATTTGGCCAGCCGTTCTTCGATCGAGGCCGACACCGGCGGCGCGGGCTGGCCGGCACGGTGGGCCTTGTTGAAGTCCAAGTTGATCCGGGCCACGATGTTGTAGGGGTTCAAGGCCAGTGCCCGCTCGAAACCCTTTGCGGCCTCGTCCCACCGATCGAGCTTCTGAAGTTCCACCGCCCAATACGTGGCCGCGCGTGAGTAGAACACCGCCAGCCAGTCGGCGGTCAGCACGTGTTCGCGCGCCAGATGCAGCTTGGACGAAAGCTTGGTCAGCCAGGTGACCGTGCGGGGGCTGTCATCCGAAGCGAGGCACTCCTTGATTGCCGGCAGCATGGTGTCGTCGAACGTCGCCCAGAATTGTTCGTTGCTCTGCACGGTTGCCGCGTCGAGTGCCGCAGGGAAAAGGACATTGGTCGGGAAAGCGCTGAGGGGATAAACAACGCCCTCGGGATTTAGATCGAAGCGTTCAAAGTAATAGCCGAAGCTCGGTTGCAGGTAGCACACCGGTCCTTTCGCGGCGAGACCGTTCAAAAAATAGATCAGCCCAACCGGCGCAATCTTCGCGTGGTTCGTCAGGTGGGCAAACGTATCCGGCCAGGCCGCCTGAACACGCTTTTCAAACGCATGGTAATCGCTCACGTCCGCTGACTGGGTGTCGTAGAACAGGTAATTGCCGGCCTTGCCCTGGCTCAACAAGTGTGTGCGGAGCAACGCCAGTTGGGTGGGATCGTCGCTGACAATGGACGCCGGGCCGGCTGGCAGGCTTTGCTCCGCGGCGGCCACGAAGCCGCCCACGAGTTGATGGTTCGTGAGGCGAATCGCCCCCAGGTTGCGCCCGATCAACGCGGCCGGCACGATAAAGAGCATCAAAACCACGGCAACCCACGTCGCGCGCCCGGCCAGACGGAGCAGGGGATTCATGCGCGTGCGGTGCCGGAATGCGGGCCGGCAGATCAGCAAAAAATAACCCGCGCAATATCCCACGGTGATGGCCGCCAGATAGTAGTGCGTCAGGAAGGGCACGCCTGGAAACATCACCCGCGGACTGAACGGCGGACTGAGCATGACGAGCAGGCAAATCGCGAAGAAGGCCGCATACACCACGTGAAACACCGAACGCGCGATAAAGATGCCCAGCGGGCTGTTGTCGCCAAAGGAGGAACTCCAGCGCAGCCCGAGAAAGGCCAGCGGCAGGATTGAAGTGGCTGCCAGCACGAGGATGCGGTAATTCTCCCGCAGATACGCAAACACGCCACGCAACGTCGCCCATTGCGACTTAAGTTCACCCAGCAACCCGGACCCGAAAGGCACCGGGGTGGTCGCACTCAGACTGTGGACGATGGGCAGGAACAGATAAAGCAGCAGCCCGAGAAAGCCCCAAAGCATCATGCGCCCCAGGAAGCCCAGATTGAAAAAGCCCAGTCCCTTGATCCAGAGCACGGCGATGACAAACGCGGGCAACAGGCCGATGAGCGCCCAGTTGTTGGTCATGCCCAGGGCGTAAAGAAAGGCCGCGCGCGTCAGCCATGACTGCCGTTCGTCGATGCGGAACTCGAGCAGGCAGCGGATCACGTAGGCAACGACGAAGGTGTCCAGCATTTCGCCGGTGATGGCCGTCGCATTCTCCCAGAAGGAAATTTGCAGGCCCAGCACCGCGGCGGCCAGCAGGGGCGGCAACCAGGCGGACCGCAGCGAGAGAATCGCGTGGTCGTCCTGCTCGAGCTCCCGCTGCGCGGGCGTGCGGTCGCGCGGCAGCAACGCGACCGTGCGCGCCAGCAGCGTGAGCACCAGCGCGGCCAGCACGGCGTTGAAGACGTTCAGGGCCAGCGGCAGCCACGACGCGGGCAGCACGTGAAGCGGCAGGAGCACCAGCTTCAGCAGGGGTTGCTGGAAATCGGGCCGCCAGTTCCAGCCCGCGGCCTGGGTTACCACGCCCACACTGCCGAGATTGGCCCAGGTGTTCAGCGTCGCCAGATACAGCAGCAGCGCGCCCAGCCCAATCAACCAGGGAAGCACGGCCGTCACGAAGCGTCTGGGCAGCGCCGAGTTTTGTTCAAAGGTCATGCAGTAAGTCCAGTTGAGCCGATGGGTGCCGGCTTGGCAAGATTTCAAGTTGCAGCCCGTGCGCGGAGATCCGCCACGCATTCGACGTGCTGGGTTTGGGGAAACATGTCCAGCGGCACCACTCGTTTCAGTTCAAAGACACTGTCGTGGGTGAAAGCGTTCAAGTCCCGCGCCATCGTGGCCGGATGGCAGGAGACGTAAATGACCTGCGCCGGCCGGATGTGGCGCAGCAGTTCGATTGTTTGCAGCTGACATCCCTTGCGCGGCGGATCAAGGACCACCGTGGTCGCCGCCGGCGAAAAGCGCCGTAACAATGCGGGCAACTGCTCTTCGGCCGTGCCCGAGACGAATTCGCCGTTCTTCACCCCGTGCGCCACCGCATTCTGGTTGGCCGCCGCAATGGCCAGCCGGTCATATTCCACGCCCGCGAAGGATGTGACATCGCCGGCCAGTTCGATGGCAAAGAAGCCGACGCCGCAATAGACATCCACCAGGTGCGCCGAGCCGGAATCCTTCAGGCATTGCCGCACCGTCTCGACCATTTTGGGCAACAGGAAAAAATTGTTTTGAAAAAACGAATCGCGCGGCACTTCCCAGTTCTCGGGCGGAATGCGCAGCACAATCTTGATGCCGCCCTTCGGCGGCGGATGCTGGCGCACCTGCGCAATTTGCTGGTTCAGCGCCGGCTCGGCGATTTTACATTCGAAGACATCCTCCACCAGGCCGCAGTCGTGCCGGACAAAGCCAATATTCAGGCGCTGCTCGGGCTTGTTCCACTGGCTCCGGATCATGAGGCGGTTGCGGTAGCCATAAGGCTGGGGGCAGGGGACGACCGGCGCCACCACGTCCGGATTGATGCCGCCGATGCGTTGGAACAGGTCCGCCACCTGCTTGTGTTTGATGCGCAACTGTTCGGTGTAGGCCAGATGCTGATACTGACAACCGCCGCAGGCCGCGAAATGGGCGCACGCCGGTTCCACGCGGTGCGGCGAAGGCGTGACCACGCGGAGGAGCCGGCCTCGCGCAAAATTCTTTTTCACCTCGGTCAATTCCGCCGCCACCGTTTCACCGACGGCCACAAACGGCACGAACACCACGAAATCATCCACGCGCCCGACGCCTTCGCCGCCGAACGCGATGTCCTGAATGTCCAGGGCAAGCTGGTCTCCAACTTTGAATTGCACGGCGCCAAATTAGGCAGTTGTCATGCTCCTAAAAAAGCCATTTTTGCCGCGACCGGCTCGACAACGCCGCGGTGGCTGCTTACGGTTGGGTCGGTGAAAATCCTTTTCATTGGCGACATCGTGGGCGAACCCGGCCGGCGCGCAGTCAAACAACTGGTGCCGGGGTTGCGGGAACGTCACGGGCTGGACGTGGTGATTGCCAATGGAGAAAATTCAGCCGGCGGTTCCGGCATCACCGTCGGCACGGCCAGGGAAATCTTTGAGGCGGGCGTGGACATCATCACGAGCGGAGACCATTTGTGGGACCAGAAGGAAGTCACCGAACTGCTCGCGAACGAGCCGCGTTTTGTCCGGCCGTTGAATTATCCGCCGGGCACGCCAGGGCAGGGGAGCGCCCTGCTCCATCGCGACGGTCTGCCAACCGTGGCGGTTATCAACGTCCAGGGACGCACCTTCATGCCCGACCTCGAAAATCCCTTTCTGGCCGTCCGGGCCGAGATCGAACGGCTGCGGTCGCTGGCGCCGGTCATTTTTGTGGATATGCATGCCGAGGCCACGTCGGAGAAAATAGCGCTCGCGCGCATGCTTGACGGCTTGGTGACGGCGGTCGTCGGCACGCATACGCACGTGCAAACTGCCGACGAACAAATTTTCCCCGGTGGCACCGCCTTCCTGTGCGATGCCGGCTTCACCGGCCCACAGGAAAGCATCCTGGGGCGCGAAATCGATCCGATCATCAAACGCTTCCTGACCGGCATGCCGCAACGCTTTGGCGTGGCCAAGGATCGGATCATCCTGCACGGCGCCATTATTGAAGCCGAAGCCAGCGGGAAAGCGCTCGGCATCCAACGCCTGAGCGTTCCAATTTAAACTCACTTAACCAGGTGGGCGGGCCTCCGCTTCGATGGTTTGCGTCATGCTTGGCGCAGCGGGATGGGGTTCCCGGGGCGCCGTCGCGCCCCGGGGGCCAAAAAGGCCAAGCATCCCGCAGCGCCTCAACCACTAACGCAAGTAAATATAACAAACATTGTGCATATGTAATTAAATCCCTAGTGTGGTGAGCGATTAGTTCGCTTACAAAGTGTGGCGACGCGATCGAGAATGAGTTCGGCGGTGGCGGTCCAAACAAAGGGCTTTGGCTTCTGGTTGTTGGCCGCGATGTAATCGTCAATGGCCGCAATGAGTTCGTC
>DASTWL010000056.1 GCA_035765895.1 Verrucomicrobiia bacterium
TTCGCGGAACGGTATTACAACCGGGAACGGCGCCACAGCGCCCTCGGTTACCAGAGCCCGGTGGACTTTGAACTGCAACTAAACTAAAACACCTATGCGCACCGCCCCTCCAAGGTGTCCATCAAACCGGGTGAGGCCCACGATGCCGAAGTCCCAGTTATTCTGGATGGGCACGCTGATGAGAGCGGCGACAGGATTCTGAAGTTTCCTGGCGAGTTCGGCCGCTTTCGCCTGTTCGTCACCGCCTGCTCCGCTGCCGGAGGATTGAGCGTCGGCTGGCGCGAGGGTGAGCGAGGTGTTGAAGGTAGATTGCGGTTGAGCCAGTGCGGGCAGCGCCAAGACAGCCGTAATCACGGCAAGTAAAAGGAAATGCTTCATCGTAGTAGCTTGGATTCCATCCCAAACTACCACTCTAGGCACACCACCTACCTACACATTACTTGCGCTTTCATGGCTCTTTCTTGCCGGTCGCAGAACCGTTCCGATCTTCGGCGTCAGGTGCCCCCAGGCAATTCAAAAGACACAAGAGGTTATCGTCACAGGCACTCTGTCTGGGGGGCGAATTCAGTTATACATCAATCTACTGGTTCATTGGCGGAAGATCTCTGCCATGCAGAGTGCTGCCCCGCCGAAGTCCCGACGTGACCCGCAAGCGTGGTTGATCAATAAGGCCAAGGTTTCCATTTCTTCCGATCCCGAGTGGTTTGACAATCTGTGCGACGAAATCGGTCTGGCGATGAAGCCTGTTGGTCGCAAGCGCGGCCAAGTCTGACAATTGGCCGGTTTCGGCTTCTCGCCAACGGGGCGAGAGACACCGTTAGGGTGTTGTCACCGCCTATTGCCGAATTGTGCCGAAGTTGTTGCGAATAGCTGAGAACTCGCAATTCTTCTGGCAGTTGTTCTGGCAAATGGCGGTTTTTCGACCCAACGTCGTGGGAGCTGTTGTTGAACTTCAACAACTTGGAATTGGCTCCAGAGGTAGGACTCGAACCTACAACCACACGGTTAACAGCCGCGTGCTCTACCATTGAGCTACTCTGGAACCCAAAGCGGACGCGCACTTTAATCACCGCTCACGTGAGCGTCAATCTGGTTTTGCCAGCCGCGACAATTTGCGATGCGGCCGGCCAGATTGGGACGTCGCCTGCCATGTTAATGTGTTGGGCAGAGAGGCTTTGCCACACCCGCAACGCATGCCAGACGATCAATGTATGCTCCTCCAGTTGGAGGCTGCCGCTTCAGGGAAGCGCAGCGGCAGAACTGGGCCGCGCGCCAGCCCTCTGGGGTCGCAGGATTTGCAGGCCCGCGGCGGAGGGAGGTCGGGCTCCGCCGGCAGCCATCGACTCCGGGCCAATGAAGTTTGATTTAATCGATGGCCGAATTCCGAAGAGGGCGAGGCGGCGTGCCGTCTGATCTGGCGTATGAAAACAAATACCTGGTTAACTCTCTCGGCCATTGCCATTGGAACTGTATTCGCCTCCTCCGCGCACGCGGGATGGGCGGTGGGCGTCACCATCGGAGGGCCGGTTTACGCGCCGGCACCGGTTATCATCGCGCCGCCGCCTTGCCCGCCGCCGGTGGTCTGTTACCCGCCACGGCCGGTCTGCCCGCCGCCGGTGGTTTATGTGCCCGCCGGACATGCGTGGGGGTATTACCATCGGGACTGGGATGATCGCGGGCGGAATCATGGCCGCGGTGGCTGGGGTCGTTACGATGGCGATCGTCGCGGCCACGGAGATCGGGATGACCGCCGTCATTGAACGGCTCCGTGGACTTCAACTCAAGCCGGAGGGAATTTCCCTCCGGCCATTTTGTTTTCGCGCCTTTACGTGAGTGGCGCACTTCCGGCCCTGAAGCTGGGTCAGCGATAAAGCCAGGCGGAACGGCTCAGGGAATGTTCGAGAGCCCCTTCAAGTAGGCGAGAATGAGTTGCGGTAGTTCGTCGCTGTAACCGCCTTCCAACACATTGAACAGGGGTCGCCCCAAACTGGCGAGTTGCGTGCCCAGCCAATGGAAATCTTCGACTGTCAGCGTCTCTTGCGCGATGGGGTCGTGCGCATAGGCATCGAACCCGGCGGAAACCCCGATCAGATCGGGCTTGAACGCGGCAAGATCATCGAGGGCCTGCTGGAGCACCTGGCGGTATTCTGCCCGCGGCGTCATGGGGGCAACCGGATAGTTGAAGCAATTGTGGCCGACATGTTGCGCGCCGGTGCCCGGATAGCAGGGGGATTGGTGAACGGAAAAATAGGCGACGCCGGGACGGTTTATCAGGATTTCTTCCGTGCCATTGCCGTGATGCACATCGAAGTCCAGCACGGCCACGCGTTTTCGGCTTTGCGCATGCGCCTCCAGGGCGGCGATGGCCATGTTGTTCAAATAGCAAAAGCCCATCGCCTGGGTGGAAGTGGCGTGATGTCCGGGCGGCCGCATCAAACTGAAGTTCGGCTCGCCGCGCAGTGCGCAGGCCAGTGCCGCCAATGCGCCGCCCACCGCGTTGCGCGCGCGTTCGCCAATGCCCGCGTGAAACGGCGTGTCGGCGTCGAAATCCTCGGGGTGCAGCAGGCGGTTGAGGTGCCGCGTCACATGCGCCCGGTGAATCGCGTGTTCCGGGACCTCGACGGGCGAACTCCAGGTGATGGGCAGTTCGGTCTGGTGTTGCAACAATTCCACCGTGCGGCTGATGCGCGCCGGCCGTTCAGGGTGGCCCGGCGTGGCGTAATCAGTGCACTTCGTGTCCGTGATGATCGTCATGCCTGTTGGCAAGGCCCGTCGGCGTCCGCTGGCTTCGACGGGTCGGGCGAAGGCGGGGATTGCACGCGACGATTTTGCTTTTGGTGTTTTGGTTTGGCCAGCTTAGATTCGCCCGCATGAATGACGAGACACTGCGTTCCCACCGGACCGCCCGCAACCGGACCCGATTTTTTGCCCTGCAAAACCTGGCGGGCTTGGCGGCGGCCGTTCTTCTGCTCGCGCCGGGCCGCGCGTCTGCCTGGGATTACGCCGGGCACCGGGTGGTGAACCAGATTGCGCTGGCGACGTTGCCGACGAATTTCCCCGCGTTCGTGCTCGCGCCGGAAGCCGCCGAGCGGATTGCCTTTCTGGCCGGCGAACCGGATCGCTGGCGCAACACACCCGATTTGACGCTCAAGCACAGCAACGGGCCGGATCACTACCTCGACATGGAGCCCCTGGCGGACTACGGCTTGAAGCCGGCGGACCTCCCCGTCTTTCGCTACGACTTCATCGCGCTGCTGGCCACGGAACGCGCCGCGCATCCGGATAAATTTCCGCCCGTCAATCCCGCCCAGAATTCCGACCACACCCGGCAACTGCTCGGGGCGCTGCCCTGGTCCATCACCGAGAACTTCGGCAAGCTGAAGTCCGGGTTTTCCTGCCTCAAGACCTTTGAGGAATTCGGCGGCACGCCGGCGGAAATCGCCAACGCCAGGGCCAACATCATCTACATCATGGGCGTGATGGGCCATTACGTGGGTGATGGCGCGCAGCCGTTGCACACCACGATTCATCACAACGGCTGGGTGGGCGCAAATCCGCACGGTTACACAACCGCGCGGTCCTTCCATCAATGGATCGACGGGGGTTACTTCGAAAAGGTCGGCATCCCGACGGTGGCCGGGGTGAAATCCAGTTTGCGGCCGGCGCATCTGGTTCAGCTTGCGGGTCGCGATGTGCACGCGGATCAAACCTTCCAATCCGTCGTTGAGTTCCTCGTGGCGACGTCGCACGAAGTTGAGCCGCTCTATCAGTTGGAGAAGGACGGCGGCCTGTCCGGGGAAGGGGAGGCGGGCTTGCGCGGCAAGGAGTTCCTGGCGAGGCGGCTGGTTGCCGGCGGGCAAATGCTCGGTGACCTCTGGTTCACCGCCTGGCAGGAAGCGCCACCGGACAAATACCTGAAGGAACAACTCCTCGAACGGCAGCAGCCCGCCGCGGGCAAAAGCAAATAGCCGAAGTCGCGCTCAACCACGCCGTCCCTGCGTCACCGCGAACAACCGCCGTCCGAACTCGTGCGCCAGGGCCGTCATTTCGGCGGCCTCCCGCGCGGGCAGCTGGCGATTGGCGTTGAACTCCCACAAGCTCAGCCAGTGCTGGAAATGCTCCGGCTGCAAGCTGAGCGCAAGGTGCGCGCCCGCAAATCCGCCGCGATAGCGCGACGGCCCGCCCGTTTGCAGCGCCCAGAATTCCGTAATCTTGTCGAGATGCGCCGGCCAGTCGGTGATCTGCGCGTTGAACACCGGACCAATGACGGCGTGCTGGCGAACGTCAATGTAGAACGGCTTGATGAGTTTGAGGATGCCGTCGTGGCCGCCGAGGCGGAAATAAAGTGAAGGCTCTGTTCCCATCGCAGATTGACTACGCCAGTGGAAGATTTGCACCAACGCGGGCGGCTGTGTCATGAAATGCCACCAACTCGCTAATCATCGTATGGATTTCACTTTGCCCGAAGTGGCCAAGTTGCCGGCACACGGCAAAGTTTTTTGACTCCGTCTGGTATTTCGCGTTCCACGCCTTGAACTCTGATTCCGCCTGCGCATCGCGCCACGGCCAGCGAACGCCGGGACTGGTCAGGCCACAGCGCCATGCCTTGGGCGTGAGCCGGGCGCGAAAGCACTTCTGACTGGCGCACAATTTTCGGTAGAGCGGGTCGGCTTCAAAAGCAGCGAACACCTCAGCGCAAACCGGGTCTTCAGGATTGTATGGCTTGTGCGTGGCGACGAGACGGATGCCGGCCCGCGTGCGATAGGCGCGAATTCCCCAGTCAGGATGCGCCGCCACCCAGCTTCCAACTTTCGCCAGAGTGGATCCCTCAAACCCCGGCGGTTTCTTGCCAAACAAACTCTTGAAGAAACCGCCACGGCTCTGGGGTTCGTCAATATCCACGAAGAGCAAATTGGCCACGTTCAACACTTCGCAACCTTGGGTATTGCGCGTGACGGCGGCGATGAGTTCACCGTTCGCAGCGCGAAATTCGCGCAGCACTTCCTCCCGCATCGGTCGTCCCGGGTAGTCGTAGGCGGCCTCCGGGCAATCCCTCTCTCCCTTTAACCACGCGATGACTCGATCAACACGTTTAGCACCCACCGCCAGCGCATCCGTCACCGAAACGTCAGACCAACCCCAAGCAGAGACCTCACCCGATTTGGCAAGCTTCCAGAACTTGGGAAAATGCATGGCTACTCCTACAATAAACTCTTCGCCTTCGCCAGCGCTTCGTCCAGCTTGCTTGCGTCCTTGCCGCCGCCGCGGGCGTTGTCGGGCTTGCCGCCGCCTTTGCCACCGACGATGGGGGCGATGGCTTGGATGATTTTGCCGGCTTGGTATTTCGCGGTGAATCCCGGCGACACACCAGTCACAAGCGAAACAGCGCCTTCGAGCGCGCCACCAAGAACTACCACTCCGTCGAACCTACCTTTGAGAGAGTCTAAAACTCCCTGCAAGAAATCACCACTTACTCCACCAACGTTATGAATAATAGCGGGCGTTCCATTCAGATTCTGAACTCGTTCAAGCAACTGACTTGCGGCGTTTGACGCTTCGCGTTGTTGCGCGGCCTTGGCCTGCTTCTCTAGTTCCTTCTGGTGTGCGAGCAAAGCTTCGATCTTTTTCTCCAGCTCATGCACGGGCGACGTGACCTTGGCCGCAATGCTCTTGATGAGTTGCGCCTGCGCGTTCGCCACGGCGTAGGCTTCGAGACCAGCAACCGCCTCAATGCGCCGGACGCCGGCGGCAATCGCGCTTTCGCCGACGATGCGGAACAAACCGATCTCGCCGGTCGCGCGGGTGTGTGTGCCGCCGCACAGTTCCATGGAATAGCCGTCCAGCTTGTGCGCGGCGCCGCCGATCTGGACGACGCGGACGGTGTCGCCGTATTTGTCGCCGAAGAACTGCATCACGTCCTTGCGCGACTTCACGTCGGCGTAAGGCACTTCGCTCCACGAGACGCCGGCGTTTTCGAGGATGCGCTCGTTGACGAGCTTCTCGATGTCGGCGACCTGCGCGGGCGTGAGCGGCGCGCTGTTGAAATCGAAGGTCAACTTGTCCGGGCCGACAAACGAGCCTTTCTGCGACGCGTCCTTGCTGACGACTTCGTGCAACGCCCAGTGGAGCAAATGAGTGACGGTGTGGTGACGTTGGATGGCGTCGCGACGAGGTTTATCCACGCTCAACGTGACCATGGAGTCCACTGTGGGCGCGTCGGAACCCACCCCTGACCCCTCCAGAGGAGGGGAACTGCGCGGCGGATTGCTGGCCGCTCCCTGACGTTGCTCCCCTCCTGCGGAGGGGCTGGGGGTGGGTTGCTCCAAGAAATGCAGGAAGGTGTTGCCGGACTTCTGCGTATTGGTAACGCGCCAGAGCTGGCCGCTGCCGGTCAACTCGCCGGTGTCGCCGACCTGGCCGCCCATCTCGGCGTAGCACGTGCTGGTGTCGAGGACGATGGCGGTCTTGTCTTTCAAGGAGACGACCTCAATCACTTTTGCCTCCACCGCCAAGTGGTCGTAGCCGACGAACTTCGTGGGCGTGGTGGTCTCGATTTGCGAGAGCGAAATGACTTCCTTCTTCTGCGCGGCGCGGGCTCGGGCGCGTTGTTCTTCCATCAACTTCTCGAAGCCTTCCTTGTCCACGGTCAGGCCGCGTTCGCGCGCCATTAACTCGGTGAGATCGATCGGGAAGCCCTGTTCGTCATATAATTTGAACGCAACATCACCAGGAAAAACTTTCGATTCTGGAGCTATTGCAGCAACAGCCGGCTTAAGTTTTCCGAGTTCACTTAGGATTTTATTACGACAAACTTCAAAAACACCCGGTTCATTTTGCATTTCTTGAAACGCAGAAAACAGGTCAGTTGCAGGTTTGCAGAGCGCCTTGAACCGATCTCCCCAGACTCTAATGATGCCAACAGGCTTCGTTGCGCCCTTCAAAAGTGAATCTGTCAAAGAATCAACAAACATGTCGCGCAATTTTCCTTCTACATGAATGCTAAACGTTGCCCAGTCAGCTTCCAGTTCCTTTATTGAAACAGGAAAGGTATCAGGAATTGACCGAAGGCCATTTGATACTCGGTCGAGAGATTGCGGAATATTTAACAAGAATTTGTTAACCGTTTCCAGTTCACGAACCGAAGCGTCGAAGATTTCAATTCCTTTATCCAACGTCTTATTAAACGCCTCTTCCTCGAGGCGGATGACGTCTTGGACGTGTTTTTTCTTCGTGCGGATTTCGGGGAAGATGTCGCCGAAATTGTCGGCCACGACGTCCACGAGTTTGTAGAAGAACGGTTCCTTGAATCCGAGCGTGCGGCCATAACGCACGGCGCGGCGCAGGATGCGGCGGAGAACGTAGTTGCGGTCCGTGTTGCCGGGCTGGATGCCATCGGCAATCGCAAAGCTCAGCGTGCGGATGTGGTCGGCGATGACGCGGAACGCGACGTCAATCTTCTCCTGCTCGGTGTCACCGGTGCTGCCGGCTTTCGGGAGCGTGGAGCCGTAGCGTTTGCCGCTCAGTTTTTCGATGGCGTCGAAGATCGGGCGGAAGATGTCGGTTTCGTAATTGGAAATCCGGGCATTGGCGAAGTCAGTGAAATTCTTCGTGCCTTGAATGATGCTGGTGACACGCTCGAAGCCCATGCCGGTGTCCACATGCCGGGCGGGTAGCGGCGAGAACGTCCCGTCGGGATTCGCGTTGAATTGGATGAAGACGAGGTTCCAGATTTCAATGCACTCGGCCGTGCCTTTGTTGACAAGCGAGCCTTTGGTATCGCCGGCGGGCGTGAGGTCCACGTGCAATTCGGAGCACGGGCCGCACGGACCGGTTTCGCCCATCATCCAGAAGTTGTCTTTCTTGTTGCCATTGACGATGTGCACGGCGGGATCGAGCCCAACGCTGCGGAATTTTTCGGCCCAGAAATTCCACGCTTCCTGGTCGAATTCGCTCGGGTCGTTCTTGGATTTGTCCGGATTGTAAACGGTGGCGTAAAGGCGCTGCGGCGGAAATTTCCAGATGTTCACCACAAGTTCCCACGCCCATTCGATGGCTTCCTGCTTGAAATAATCGCCGAAGGACCAGTTGCCAAGCATCTCGAAGAACGTGTGGTGATAGGTGTCGAGCCCGACGTCGTCGAGGTCGTTGTGCTTGCCGCCGGCGCGGATGCACTTCTGCGTGTCCGCCGCTCGCCCGGGCGTGTAAGGGCATTGGGTCTGGCCAAGGAAGATGGGCACGAACTGGTTCATGCCGGCGTTGGTGAACAGCAGGTTCGGCGAATCCGGCATCAGCGAGGACGACGGGACGATGGTGTGCTGCTTCGACTTGAAGAAGTCGAGGAACGACTGGCGGATCTGGGTCGAGGTCATCGTTAAATCGTTGGAACGTTAAACCGTTGCATCGTGGCGGCGGTCACCGACAGGCCGTCATGGCCCTGTAAAATCAGGCACGGAGAGTAGGCCAAAGCTGGTCCTTAAAGCGAGTTGGAAGTTATCCGGTGGAGTCCTTTGGCCACTATCTCGCTCCATCAAGAGTTGGGACTCTTCGAGCCGCATATAAGCTCCTGCCGGCAAGCGTCAAGGTTATCAACCCGGCGGCCATTCCTGACAGCACTGGCAGGTGCTCGTTGGCACCCGGGGGAATTTCCATCAGTGAGGCGTTCCCGATTGTGTGGAGCGCGGTGGGGACCAGCAGGGCGAACGGCCAGGTCCAAAAGCGACTTTGGCCCTGCTGCCACCCCTTCCACGCGAACCACGTCATGATGATGCCCCACGAGCAATGGAAGCAGGCTCCGATTGAACGCCCCAGGAGTGTTTTAAGGAGACCTTCGTTGCCCAGCGCACCCAGCATCCCCTCCAAACAAGCGAAGCCGCAATAACTCACCGCCCCCGCAGCCAACCAGGTGAGGGGTGCAGGCGTCTTTCGCAGAATCCAGATCATCAGCAACGCCACCAGCCCCTTGCCCAACTCTTCGGGAAGTGCCGTTGTGAGAAACTGGCCGATCAGTTCGTTCAGATAGTAATGCTCGATCAGGCCGGCAATACTTGGCTCGACCCCATTGCCGAGCCGGATTGCGGGCAGCACAACGAGTGCGCCGAGGAAAAACGCAAGCGTAAACGCCCCCGGCCCAAAGGGCCGTCGACACCAATACCAGACGCCTCCAGCCACGACAACCGGCCCACCGAGCGCGACCAATAACATGATGATGGTCTGGGAACTCATACCCTTATCACGCCAGCAACTCCCTGGCCTTCGCCAACGCTTTGTTCAGATTGCTGGCAGAGCTGTGATGATGTCTTAATGTGCGCAAAATCAATCTGAGGCAGGGTCGCCAAACGGCGGCGACCGGACGGCGCCGCGCGCCGCTCCTACCGAAAACAGGCGGGAAGCTTGGGCAAAAGCCCGCCGTAAAAGCGAGTTGGAAGTTTTGGTGCAAAGGCTGCCCGGCGCGAGCGGCTCTGTTTGCATTTGGCGCGGGGCGGTCGTCGTTGAGGGGCCGTTCGGGTGGTCATTGTCACTGATAGTCTGTGGCCAAATGGGCGCGCGTGGGGTTTGTAGTAGAACGCATGCTGAAGTGCCACGGTCCGAACGACAAACAGGCTGGCCGAAAGGCGGGTTTCCGTCGAATCTGTGGGCGCGAAGCCCGGCGAAAGCAACCTCAAGTTGTGCCGGCATTGTACCGGGGTGCGGTTTGCCGGATTGCGCCGCGCGGACGGGCTTCGGGAAATCGTCCGGGTCTGCCATGGAAAGGAAAATGACAACGCTGCCGCAGTCGCCAATCGCATCACGGCCACAACAGGTCGCCCGCCTTGCCTGCGGGAGTGTGCTGGTCATCAGCCTGCTGGTGCTGGCGGCCTGGGGGTTCGACGTGCCCGTCATGCAACGGCTGGTGCCGGGCTGGCCAAAGACCTCGCCGCTTTCGGCGCTGAATTTCTTCCTCGCGGCCGCGGGTCTGGCGGCGTTGCTTTACGCGCGGCGTGGGGAACGGCCGGCGCTGGTGGCGCGGCGAACGGTCGGGCTTTGCGCCCTGCTGGTGGGGCTGACGAGCCTGGCGAAACTGAGCGCCATTTTGGGGGGCTGGCCGCTGCAAATGGACCTGCTCCTTTTTCACGAGCATCTGGCGGCGGGCGAACTGCCGGTGCGCATGGCGCCGGTGACGGCGTTGACCTTTCTGCTCTGGAGCGCGGCCCTGGTCCTGGCGCGCTACCAGCGGGCGGGGGACTGGTTTCAGGCGATGGTGTTGCTGACGGGGTTCATCGGCTGGCTGGGCCTCGCGCGATTTCTCTACGGCGGCGCGCCGTTGCTGCCCGATGCCCAGATGTCGGCGATTGGGGCCGTGTGTTTCGTGTTGCTGAGCGTGGGCCTGCTCTGTGCGCGGACGGAGGATGGGCTGATGGCGTTGCTGGTCAGCGCGGGGGCCGGGGGGGAAGTGGTCCGGCGACAGTTGCTGCCGGCGCTGGTGCTGCCAGTGTTGGTGGGCTGGCTGCGGTTGAAGGGGCAACAGGCCGGCTGGTATGGCACCGAAGCGGGGCTGACGTTGTTTGTTTCGGCCAACGTGCTCATCTTCGGAGTGTTGCTCTGGAGCAACGCGGCCCTGCTGCATCGCGCCGACGTGGAGCGCCAGCGCTCTGAAGGGCAGTTGAGCGCGTCGCTCAAGGAAATCTCCGACCTGAAGGCCGCCCTCGACGAGCACGCCATTGTAGCCATCACGGATTCCCAGGGCAAAATCACCTACGTGAACGACAAGTTCTGCGCGATCTCCAAATATTCCCGCGCGGAACTGCTGGGGCAGGACCACCGGCTCATCAACTCGGGCCATCATTCCAAGGCATTCATCCGCGATCTGTGGACGACCATTGCCCGCGGCCGGGTGTGGAAGGGGGAAATCAAAAACCGCGCGAAAGACGGTTCACTTTACTGGGTGGACACGACCATCGTGCCGTTCCTCGACGCGGCGGGCAAACCGCGGCAATACGTGGCGATCCGCGCCGACATCACCGAACGCAAGGCCGCCGAGATGGCGCAATTGCAGCTCGTGGCCATCGTGAATTCTTCAGACGACGCCATCATCGGCAAGACGTTGGACGGGATCATCACGAGCTGGAATTCCGGTGCGGAAAACATCTTTGGCTACACCGCCGTGGAAATGCTGGGCCAGACTGTCCTGAAGCTGATCCCGCCGGAGCGCCAGACGGAGGAGACGGACATTCTTGCCCGCATCGGGCGCGGCGAGCGGTTGGCGCAGTTTGAAACCGTCCGGGTGCGGAAGGATGGCAGCCGGGTGGATGTTTCGCTGACCATTTCGCCGATTCTCGACGGGCGTGGCCGGATCATTGGCGCGTCGAAGATTGCGCGGGACATTACTGAACGGAAGCGCGCCCGGGAGCAGATTCAGCGGCTCAACGCCGATCTCGAACGACGGGTTGCCGAGCGAACGGCGGAACTGGAGACGGCCAACAAGGAACTGGAGGCGTTCAGTTACTCGGTCTCGCACGATCTGCGCGCGCCGTTGCGGGCCGTGAGCGGCTTTGCGGGCATCGTAATTGAGGATTTTGGAGGGCAGTTGCCGGCCGAGGGGCAGCGTTATCTCGAACGCATCCGCAGCGGCGGGCAACGCATGGGCGAACTCATCGATGACTTGCTGGCGTTCTCCCGGTTGAGCCGGCAGCCCCTCAACCGGCAGCTCGTGGACACGCGCCGGGTCGTGCAGGCGGCGCTCGATGAGACGCGCGCCCAGCGCGAAGGCCGGGACCTCGACTTGAACGTGGGCGAGCTTCCCGCGTGCCACGGCGATCCCGCCCTGCTGAAGCAGGTCTGGGTCAACCTCGTGTCCAACGCCGTCAAATACACGCGCGGCAAAACCCCCGCGGTGGTCGAGATCGGCAGCGCCCGGGAAAACGACGAAACCGTTTATTTTATCCGTGACAACGGGACGGGCTTTGACATGCAGTATGCGGGCAAGCTGTTCGGGGTGTTTCAGCGGCTGCATCGCGATGATGAATTTGAAGGCACGGGCGTGGGTCTGGCCATCGTGCAGCGGATCGTCCACCGCCACGGCGGCCGGGTGTGGGCCGAGGCTGCGATCGGACGCGGAGCCACCTTTTATTTGACCCTCAAGGGAGAGGACCATTCATGAGTGAACTGAGCGAAATCGAAATCCTGCTGGTGGAGGACAACCCCGACGATCTGGAGATGACCTTGCGCGCGTTGCGCCGTGTCAACCTCGCCAATTCCATCCAGGTGGCGCGGGACGGCGCCGAGGCGCTGGAGTTCATCTTCTGTGAGGGCAGCCACGCCGGTCGAAAAATCGAGCAGCGGCCGAAAGTGATTCTGCTCGACCTGAAACTGCCGAAAGTGGACGGCCTGGAGGTGCTCAAGCGAGTGAAGTCCGATCCCCGCACCAAGACCATCCCGGTGGTCATCCTGACCTCGTCCAAGGAGCAGCGCGACATCGTGGAGAGCTACCATCTGGGCGTGAACAGCTACATCGTGAAGCCGGTGAACTTCGAGGGCTTCGCCAACGCGGTGAAGGATCTGGGCATGTATTGGCTGATCCTCAACCAGCCGCCCCGCACCCACGGCTGATGCCGGGAGGGTTCGTTCCGAAGGCCGGTTCAAGGGGGCGGTTTCAGGGGAACCGCGCCGCCGTGCTGCGGGCGCGTCCAACTTCAACTTTACAGCCACGCCGCGAATTGCTTCGCTTCGCGCATGGCGCTGAGTCCTCTCGCTGGCAACCCCGCTCCCGCTTCGCTGCTCATTGATGTCGCGAAGCTCGAACGCGATTACTACACGCAACAGCCCGACGTGGCCGACGCGAACCAGCGCGTCAGTTTCGGCACGAGCGGGCATCGCGGCACGCCGCGGAACGGCACGTTCACCGAGGCGCACATTCTCGCCACCACGCAGGCCATCTGCGAATACCGCGCCGGTCAGGGCATTCGCGGGCCGCTGTTCATGGGCATGGATTCGCACGCCATTTCCGCCGCGGCCCAGCGCACCGCGCTCGAAGTGCTCGCCGCCAACGGCGTGGAAACGTTCATTCAACGCGCCGGCGGCTTCACGCCCACGCCGTCCATCTCCCATGCGATTCTAAGCTGCAACCGCGGACGCAAGGACGGTCTCGCCGACGGCATCGTCATCACGCCCTCGCACAATCCGCCCGAGGATGGTGGCTTCAAATATAACCCCCCCAATGGCGGTCCGGCCGACACCGACATCACGGGCTGGGTGCAAAATCGCGCCAATGAAATCCTGGGCGGCGGCAACAAGGCGGTGAAACGCCTCACCTACGAGGCCGCGCTCAAGGCAAGCAACACGCACCCGCACGATTTCATCACACCCTATGTTGAAACACTGGGCGAAGTCATCGACCTGGCGGCGATCAAATCCGCGGGCGTGCGGCTCGGCGTGGATCCGCTGGGCGGCGCGTCCCTGCCTTATTGGGAGCCGATCCGGCAGCGCTACGGCCTCGACCTGACCGTGGTGAATGCGCAGGTGGACCCGCGCTTCGGCTTCATGACCGTGGATCACGACGGCAAAATCCGCATGGACTGTTCGAGCCCCTACGCCATGGCGGGGCTCGTCGGGTTGAAGGACAAATTCACCGTCGCGTTTGGCAACGATCCGGACGCGGACCGGCATGGCATCGTCACGCCGTCGGCCGGGCTGTTGAATCCGAATCACTACCTTGCGGTGGCCATTCGTTATTTGCTCACGCACCGGCCAAACTGGAAGACGAGTTCAGCCGTCGGCAAAACGCTCGTGAGCAGCAGCATCATTGACCGCGTCGTGGCGGACCTGGGCCGCAACCTCACGGAAGTGCCGGTGGGCTTCAAATGGTTCACGCCCGGGTTGTTTGACGGCTCGGTCTGTTTCGGCGGCGAAGAGAGCGCGGGCGCGAGCTTCCTGCGGCGCGATGGCCGCGTCTGGAGCACCGACAAGGACGGGCTGATTCTCGGCCTGCTGGCCGCGGAAATCTGCGCGACGACGGGCAAGGATCCCGGGCAGCATTACGCCGAGATCACCGCGCAGTTTGGTGCGCCGAGCTACCAGCGCATCGATGCGCCCGCGACGCCGGAGCAGAAGCAGGCGTTCAAGAAACTGACGCCGGACGCGGTCCGGGCCGGCACGCTCGCGGGCGACGCCATCACCGCAAAACTGACACGCGCACCGGGCAACAACGCGGACATCGGCGGGCTGAAGGTCTGCACGGCGAACGGCTGGTTTGCGGCGCGTCCGTCCGGCACGGAGAACATCTACAAGGTCTATGCCGAGAGCTTCAAGGGCACGGCGCACCTCGACCGCATCATTGCCGAGGCGCAGGAAATTGTGACGGCGGCATTGAAGTAAGGTTTGCCCGTCGGTCAGAAGGGCAGGTGTGCGCGGATTTGCGGCCAGAAGACATTCCACATGGCCGGGCCGTTCTGCCAGAAAATCAAGGCCACGCCCATCAACGAACCGCCGGCAATGATGCCGGAGGCCACGGGAAAGGTGAATTCCTTGGCGATGGCGGGCCGTTTCCTTTCCAACCACCAGCCCAGGACGGCGCCGATGAAGAAGAGCAGGCTGTAATACCAGTCGAAGACCCAGGACAAACCGAACGCCGCCGCCGACGGCAGGTATTTGGCCTGTTTGGGGAACATCAGCGGCAACACGGAAAAAATCACCCCGACCGCGCCACCGATGACGATGGACCAAACTTTGACGGGTTCCAGTGCTTCCAAACCTTTGCTGAGGGCTTTGGCCACGGCGGCCCACGTTTGGGCGGCAGGCGCGGGGAACTGTTCCGTGCCGAGCACGCCGGCATTTGGCACCAGCACCGAGAAGGCAAACACCGTTACGACTGTGCCGATGAAAATGCCGGCGAATTGAGCGAGGAATTGTTTGCGTGGATGCGCGCCGAGCAGATAGCCGCTCTTCAAATCAGTTAGCAAGTCCGCCGACGAGGCCGCTGCGGCCGCCGTGATGTTGGCGGCCATGAGGTTCACGTTCACATTGCCGGGGTTGATGGCGCCGAAGGTGAGTTGCGTGACCTTGCCCATCGCCCCGATGGGGGTGGTATCCGTTTCGCCGGTGATGCGGCAGGCCACGAGGGCCAGAAAGAACGAAAGCACGACGGCCAGCACGCTCTGCCACCACGGCATGCCGAATGAAACGTGTGCGAGCCAGGTCAGGGCAATGAGCGAAATGAGTTGCGCCATGACAAACCACGACATGGGCGTTTCGATGTCGTCCACGGATGAGGCGGCGGCCTGGTTCCGGCCGAAGATCCGGCCCAGGCTCTTGAACGCACGAAGCACGCTCTTCCATTGCAGAATGAAACTCAAGATGCCGCCGGATACCATGCAGGCGGTTCCGCCCCACAGCGTCCATTGCACCAGGTTGCGGAATCCGCTGCCGGTGATGACGCCCTCGTGCTGCATGATGGGCACGAACACCGCCCAGCACAGCGTGCCGCTGATGAGCATGGTGGTGCAGACACGCATGCCGGTGATGGCCCCGGCGGCGACAAAGATGGCATCCCAGGAAAACCAGACGGTCCGGTCGCGCCACAGGGCGAAGGTTTCCTTGCCCAAAAGCAGGGTCTGCACTTTTTCAATTAGATGCGCGCTGGAAAGGTTTTCGAGCTGGGTGGAGAGGTGAAACCACTTTGTCATCAGCTTGTCGATCAGCGGCAGACCTTCGGCCCAAAATTTGTCGAGGGCGGCCACGATGCCGGCGATCCCCAGCGCCCGTGCCGCCCGCAGTCCCTTGTTGCCGTGCGCATGGAGCGCCTGCAAGGTTTCGGCCGCTGCAATGCCGCTGGGAAAGCGCAATTGCTCCACGTTGATCATCTGGCGTTTCATGGGCACCGCCATGGTGACGCCGAGAACAGCCAGGAAGAACACCCAGGCGAACGTGATGCCCAGGGGCAGGGGATGACCGTTCAAGAGAATGTAGGCAGCAAAGGCGGAAATCAGCGTGCCGCCGGTGGAGTAGCCCGCCGAACTGGCGGTGGACTGCATGCAGTTGTTTTCAAGGACCGTCATCGGGGTGCGGGCGATGCCGATCTTTACGAGGGTTGTCCAGATCGCGTAGGAGAGAATGCAGGCGGTGATGGCGACGCCAAAACCCCAGCCCGCCTTCAGGCCGATGTAAAGATTGGTCAAGGAAAGCACGCCGCCGAGCAGTGAACCCATCAGAACGGCGCGCCAGGTGAGTTGCGCCATGGAATCGCCGCGGCCCCGGTAAACCTTTTCAAACCACTGCTGCTCGATTTCCTCCGGCGTGCCCTGGAAACCTTCGATGGGAAGGTGAAAGGATTCCGCGGGAGCCGGCGTTCCGTGAGCTGCCTCGTTGGTGTCGCTCATGGTCAGCCAGTGTCAGAATTCCGCCGCTGACCGCCAGCCTTTTCTCCCGCTTTGTGGGTGGGACGATTTATTTTTTGCGCGCCCGGGCCAGAAAGCCCGGCTCGGTGCCGGCGAGGTCGGCGGCGCGCTGGCGGGCCAGCAACGCCCCGTAAACGCGCAGATCACGCGCAAACATTTCCAGCCGCTGCCGCGCGCTGTCACTCGTCACCGCGCCGTCCGTCACGTCCACCTTTTCCTGCACGGCGACCGCGTAGGGCATCGTCCACGCGTAACACTGCCGCGCCATTGTGCGCAGCTGATCGATTACCGTGAGCCCTTTCTCGTGTGAGGCGACCACGTGGCCGATGAGCTTGCCGGTGAATTCCTGCCAGAAGTGGTCGAGGAAGTTTTTCAACGTGCTGCTGACGCAGCCGTGATAATCCGGCGAGCCGAGCACAATGGTCTCGGCGCGGACCAGCCGGGCCTTGAACGCGCCGAATTCCGGATGGGCGTAGGACGTGTCCGGATTATAGGGCGGCAGCGCCTTTTCGCGGAGGTCCAGGACATCCACGGCGCAGCCGGCGTCGCGCAGCAGGGTGGCGAGGTGATGCATCGCCGCGCGTGTCACCGATTTCTCCCGCGGACTGCCGATCACGAGCAGGACGTTCAAAGGTTGGGGATGAGACATGGCGCAAACAAAAAGAGGTGAAGTTGAATTCGGCTCAGGGAATCCAGCCGGCGGCCTGCGCGCCGCGCACCAGGGCGTAGGCGGCCACGCCGCTGGCGGGCAGGGTCAGAATCCAGGCCCACAGGATGCGTTCGACGACGTCGAATTTGAGCGCGTTGAAGCCCTTGGCGCAGCCCACGCCCATGATGGACGTGGTGACGGCGTGAGTGGTTGACACCGGCATGCCAAAGTGCGCGGCGACCAGCAGCACCGTGGCGCTGGTGGTTTCTGCCGCGAAGCCATGCACCGGATACAGCCGGACCATTTTATGGCCGAGCGTCTTGATGATGCGCCAGCCGCCCACGGCCGTGCCTGCACACATCGTCAGGGCACACAAGACCACGATCCAGCGGGCAATGGCCAGCGGCTGGCCCGCCGCCGGCGCGTCGGTGTGCAGAAAATCCCGCAACCACGGCGGCAGATGCGCGAACGCGCCGGAGGTGGTTCCCGTCAACAACGCCAGGGCGATGATGCCCATGGTTTTTTGGGCGTCGTTCATGCCGTGGCTGATGCCCATGTAGCCGGAGCTGAAGAGTTGCAGCACATTGAACGTCTTGTTCACGCTGGCCGGGCGCCAGTTGCGCAAGAGGAAATACAACAGGCCCATAATCAGGAAACCAATGACCAGGCCGGCCACCGGCGATGTCACCATCGGCACGATGACCTTCCAGAGGATCCCCTTGCTCTTCCACCAGTGTTCGGCGCTGGGCACGGACCAGATCAACACCTTCCAGTTGCCGTGCGCGGCGGCGAGGCACGCGCCACACAAGCCGCCGACGAGCGCGTGGGACGAACTGGCCGGCATGCCGAACCACCAGGTCAGGAGATTCCAGAGGATGGCCGCGATCAGGGCGCAGATGAGCACTTCGGACGTGGCGACCTGCGGATCGACCAGCCCGGAGGCGATGGTGGAAGCCACCGCGGTGCCGAGAAACGCGCCGAACAGGTTCGTGACGGCGGCCAGCAGGACGGCCTGGCGCGGCGTCAGCACCTTGGTGGCGACGACCGTGGCGATCGAGTTGGCCGTGTCGTGAAAGCCGTTGATGTAGGTGAACACCAGCGCCGCCAGAATGACCGTGAAGATGAGCAGCATTGCGGCGGGGATCAGGAGTTTTTCAGCACGATGTGCATGACGACGTTGCCGGCGTCGCGGCACCGGTCAATCATCTTTTCCATGAGCTCGTAGAGGTCGCGGATGACGATGGCGCGGAGCGCGTCGTATTTGCCGCTGTAAAGCTCGCGCAGCAGTTCGAGCATCAGCTTGTCCGCCTCGCCTTCGAGATACTGGAGTTTGTCGTTCATCTCCTTCGCCTTTTCGAGGTGGTTGATGTCGCGCAACTGTTTCACCATGCTCAACACCACCTCGGTCGCCTTTTCCATCATTTCGCCCTGTTTGGAAAAATCCACGCCGTCCACGTGTGGGGCGGCCAGCATCCAGCGTTCGGCGAATTTTTCGGCCGTCTTCGGAATCTTGCGCAGGGCCAGGGCCAGCGCCTCGATGTCCTCGCGTTCGAGGCCCGTGACGAACGTCTTGACGAGCTGCCCGGTGATTTGCTCGGCGATTTTCTTCTCCTTGCGCCGGGCCAGGACGAGGTCGTCGAGGTTGCGCGTGTTGGCCGGGGATTTGATGAGGTCAATGACCAGGCGGGCGCTTTCGTGGGCTTCCTTGGCGGCTTCTTCCAGCAGGCCCTGGAACATGTCGCCTTTGCCGAAGAGTTGCTGAAGTGAGAACATGGCGGCGCCAATTCGCCAGAAAACGTCCAAAAGTCGATGCCAAAATGGGCGCGCATCGGTTTTGGCCGAGTCATAACGCTTGCCAAAAGGGGCTGCTTCCTTAGAGTGGGCGGCTCAAATTCGACGCAATATGTCACTGCAAACCCTGAACTTGTTCCTGGCGATGGCCCCGGCCCCGCAGGACGGCAAAGCGGCCCCGGCGTGGACCAGCTTTGTGCCGCTGGTCCTGTTGATGGTCGTCTTCTGGTTCGTCCTCATCCGGCCGCAACAGAAAAAGGCCAAGGAACACGCCCAGATGCTCACCAAAATCAAGACCGGCGACCGGGTGGTCACCAGTTCGGGCATCATCGGCACCGTGGTGAACGTCAAGGACAAGGCCATCGTGGTCCGGACGGCCGGCGACACCAAACTCGAATTCACCAAGGGGTCCATCAGTGAAATCCTGCAGGGCTCCGATGCCACCGAGTCCTGACCCGCGCTTACGCTCTTTTCCCCATGAACAGAAATAACACGTGGCGGCTTGCGTTCGTCATTTTCGCCGTTGTCTGGTCGCTCATTGAGATTTACCCGCTCAAGGACCGCAACCTGATCGATTACTTCAGCGAACGGGCAGTCCGGCCGGACGCCACCCTCAGCAACATCGTCGCCGAGGCGCGCTCGCTGGAGGTTACCAACTCCACGCGCACCTACGGCAACCTGCGCGAGGCCATTGGGACGAATGACATCGCCCGCTATTTTCCCTTTTTCGACGTCAAGAACGAGCTGCAGCCGACGCAGTTCATCCTGAACAAGCTCCAGCGCGAGGCGCGCGGCTCCATCAAGCTCGGTCTCGATTTGCAGGGCGGCACGTCCTACGTCGTCGAAATGGACACCAACCGCCTGGAGACGGCCCAAAGCGACACGAACGCGCCCAGCGCGCCGCAGGATTTGAGTCAGGCGCTGGCGCAGGCGGTGGAGGTGCTCCGCAAGCGCGTGGACCGCTTCGGCGTGGCGGAACCGCTCATCCAGCCGGAGGGCGAGGACCGCATCCGCATCGAACTGCCGGGCATCTCCGAAGCGGAGACGGAGAGCGTCAAGGAACAGATTCAAAAGGCGGCATTCCTCGAATTCCGCCTGGTTCATCCCGAGAGCGAGCAATACGTCGATCCCCGCACGGGCGCCCTGTTGCAAGGCATGGTGCCGGCGGGCTACGAGGTGAAGAAGCGGAAGGAGCGCAATCCCGACGGCACGGAATCGGTCGAGGCGCTGCTCGTGAAGAAACGCGCCGAGCGCGGCCTGAACGGCAGCTTTGTGACGCGGGCCATGGTCACCCGCGGCAATCTGGGCGAACCCGAAATTGACTTTGAACTGGACAGCAAAGGCGCCGAGATTTTTGCGCAAGTGACGCGCGAAAACATTCACCACCGGCTGGCCATCGTGCTGGACGGCGAACTCTACTCGGCGCCGGTGATCCAGGGTGAAATCCCTGGTGGCCGTGGCCAGATCACGGGGCATTTCGATTCCAAGCAGGCCTTTGAACTGGCCAACGTGCTCCAAAATCCGTTGCGCGCGCCGCTGCACATCATTGAATCCCATGAGGTGGATCCCACGCTCGGCCGCGACTCGGTCAACAGCGGCATCAAGGCGGCCTTGATCGGCGTCATCCTCGTGGCGGCCTTCATGCTCGTCTATTATCTCATCGCCGGTCTCGTGGCGAACGTCGCGTTGATGCTCAACATCATCATCCTGCTGGGCGTGATGAGTTACATTGGCACCACGCTGACATTGCCGGGCATCGCGGGCATTGTGCTCACCATCGGCATGGCGGTGGACGCCAACGTGCTTATTTATGAGCGTATTCGGGAGGAGTTGAACGCAGGCAAATCCATTCGCGGCGCCTTGGAGGCCGGTTATGACAAGGCGTGGGGCACGATTCTCGACTCCAATCTGACCACGTTGATTTCTTCGGTGATTCTTATCTTCCTGGGCACCGGGCCGGTGAAGGGTTTCGGTGTCACGCTGACCATCGGTATCATTGTCAGCATGTTCACGGCGCTGATCGTGACGCGTCTGGTTTTCGACTTCCTCGTGAAGCGAAACTGGCTGAAGTCCCTCAAGATGCTGCATCTGGTCCCGACCAGCATGCGCATTGACTTCATGAAATTCGCCTTCCCGGCATTCATCGCCTCGTGGTGCCTCATCCTGATCGGCAACGGCTACGGCATCAGCCGTGGCCGGGACGTGTTCAGCGTCCAGTTCATCGGGGGTTACAGCATCAGCCTGGATTTCGACCAGGCCGCCAAGCCCGAATTGGGCATCGACAAACTGCGTGCGGCTGTGGATGCCCTCGGCAAGGGCGCCTCGGAACCGACGTTCCAGCGCGACATGTCCACCGGCAAGGAGTCCCTCCGCGTCAGCATCCGGGACGTGGGCGAGGAGAAGGCCGGGGAAAATTACGCCAGCCAGGTCGTGTCGACCCTGCAGACGAAATTCCCGACGGCGCATTTCACCCATCCCAGCATCGAGAAGATCGGTCCCACGGTGGGTCAGGAAATCCAGCGCGTGGCGGTCATCGCCTCGCTGATTGCCTTGTTCGGCATCCTGGTTTACGTGGCGTTCCGGTATGAATTCTCCTTTGCCGTCGGCGCGGTGGTGGCCATCATCCACGACATTTTAATGACGACGGGCTGGTATTTCCTCGACCATCGCGAATTGAACGCCACCACGGTGGCGGCGCTGCTGACGATCATCGGCTTCTCGATCAACGACACGATTGTGATCTTTGACCGCATCCGCGAAGACCTGAAGCTGGGGGTGCGCGGTTCGTTCCGTGAGGTCATGAACGCGGCGTTGAACCAGACCCTGAGCCGCACGATCATCACGTCCGGCACGGTGTTTTTGGCCACGGTGTCGCTTTACATCTTTGGTGGTGGCATGATCAACGACTTCGCCTTCTGCTTCCTGGTCGGCATCCTGACGGGCACCTACTCGTCAATTTACATTGCCGCGTTCATTGTCTTGAAGTGGCACAAGGGGCAGCGGCCGAAAATCGGCACCACGCAGATGACGGTGGACAATCCGATGGCGGCGAAGGCGCCGGCACGGTAAACTGGCGGCATGCTTGCGCTGGTTGAATTCACACCCTGGCATTGGGCGGCTTTCATCCTGTGCGTCTTGTTCTTCCTCGCCCTCGACCTGGGCGTGTTCCACCGGCACGCCCACGTGGTCAAATTCCGGGAGGCGCTTGTCTGGACGACCGTCTGGTTCAGCCTCGCAATGCTTTTCGCCTGCGGCCTGCGGGTGGGGCGGGGCAAGGATGAGGCGCTCGAATTCGTCACCGGCTACCTGATCGAACTGTCGTTGTCGATGGACAACGTGTTCGTGATTGCGTTGATCTTCGGCTATTTCCGCGTGCCGGCGGCGTATCAGCACCGGGTGTTGTTCTGGGGCATCCTGGGCGCGCTCGTCATGCGCGGGTTGATGATTGCGGCCGGCGCGGCGTTGATCCATCGCTTTCAATGGACGCTTTACGTCTTCGGCGTCTTCCTCGTCTTCACCGGCATCAAGATGCTGCTCACCAAGGACGACGGCGTGCACCCGGAGAAAAATCCGGTGGTGCGGCTTGCGCGGAGACTCTTTCCGGTGGCCAACGATTTCAACGGGCAGCACTTCACGGTGAAGTTGAACGGGCGCAGCGCGCTGACGCCGCTGGCGCTGGTGCTGATTCTGGTGGAGACCACCGACCTCGTCTTTGCGCTGGATTCGATCCCGGCGATTTTTGCCGTCACCACCAAGCCGTTCATTGTTTTCACCTCCAACGTGTTCGCCATCCTCGGCCTGCGCTCGCTGTATTTCGTGCTCGCCGGCGCGATTCAATACTTCCGCTATCTGAAATACGGACTCTCCATCGTGCTGGTGTTCATCGGCGCCAAGATGCTGTTGACGCCGCACCATGAGCCCGCGCCGTGGTGGCAGGTGCGGATTCCCATCGGGGCATCCCTCATGGTGGTGGCGTCGATCATTCTGCTCTCCATGCTGCTTTCCCTGGTCGCGGCCCGCCGCGAACGTCAGACCCTGAACCCGGGCACGCACCGCGGGTCATGAAATACCGCTGGAACATCGCCCCGGCGCAGCCCTTGCTCGTGAACCGGCTGGCCGCGGAATTGCGGGTCGCTCCACTCCTGGCGCAATGTCTCCTAAACCGCGGCCTGAGCGAGCCGGCGGCCATCAACCGGTTTCTGGAACCGCGGCTCAAGCAACTGGCCGATCCGTTCCGGCTGCCCAACATGGCCACCGCCGTGGACCGGTTGCTGCTCGCCCGGGAACGGGCTGAATCCGTCGTGATCTTTGGCGATTATGACGTGGACGGTGTGACGTCCACGTCCCTGTTGCGCGAGGTGCTTGGCCGGCTGGGCTGGATTGTGGAGCATTATTTGCCGCACCGGTTGGAGGAGGGCTACGGCCTCAGTCAGGACGGCGTGGAAAACTGCCTGCGCAAATTTCCCGCGCGCCTGTTGCTTGCGGTGGACTGTGGTTCGACGGCCGTGAAAACGATTGCCTGGCTGCGCGAACGGGGCGTGGACGTCATTGTGCTCGATCATCACCAGGTCTCCACTCCCGCGCCGGCGGCCGTGGCGCTGGTGAATCCGCAACTGGCCGCAACAAACGATGGAGAATCCGCTTTCACCGAGCTTTGTTCCGTGGGGCTGGCGTTCAAGCTGGCGCACGCCCTGGTGAAGCGCGGGCGCGACGTCGGTCTCCCGGGCGCGACGGACCTGGACCTGCGTCCATTGCTGGACCTGGTTGCGCTCGGCACGATTGCGGACATCGTTCCGCTCGTCGGCGAAAATCGCATCCTCGTTTCCGCGGGCATCGAGCGTCTGAATACGACCACCCGCCCTGGCCTTGTAGCGCTCAAGGAGGTGGCGCAGTCGCCCGCGCGCCTGACGACCTTCGACGTTGGTTTTCAGCTGGGACCGCGGTTGAACGCCGCCGGCCGCCTCGAAACGGCCGAAGAGGCGCTCTTTCTCCTGCTGGCGCCGGATTTGGACGAGGCCATGCCCATCGCGCAGCGTCTGGATGCCCGAAACCGGGAACGGCAGAACATCGAGCGGAGCATTGCCGAAGAAGTCATCGGCGCGGTCAAGGCCCGGTTCAATCCGGAGACTGACTTCGTCATCGTGGAAGGCCAGCTGCTCTGGCACATCGGTGTCGTGGGCATCGTGGCATCGCGCGTGTTGCAGCAATTCTACCGGCCCACGTTCATCGTGGGGGGCGACGGTGAACACTGGCGCGGTTCCGGCCGCAGCATTGCGGGCTTCGACCTCGCGGCGGCCTTGCGCGAGTGTGACGATCTGCTCGTGCGGCATGGCGGTCATGCCATGGCGGCGGGACTGACGATCGAGCCGGCGAAGGTGGACGCCTTGCGCGTGCGGCTGAACGACATCGCGCGCCGTTCCCTCAAGCGTGAAGATTTGCAACCGCCGCTGCGGCTCGATGCGGAGGTTGGTCTGGCGGAAATTTCCCAGGCCGGGCTGGCCGAGTTGAACCGTTTGCGGCCCCTAGGGCAGGAGAATCCGCCGGTGCAGTTCTATGCGCGCGGCCTGCGGCATGCCCGGCCGTTGCAGCGCATGGGCAAGGATCGCAAGCACGTCAAACTCTGGGTGACCGATGGGCGGACGACGCACGAAGCGGTCTGGTGGAATGCAGGAGAGGGTTCGCTGCCCGTGGGGACGTTCGATCTGGCCTTTTCGCCGCACCTGAACGAATTCAACGGCCGGACCAGCGTCCAGCTCAAGGTGCTCGACTGGCGCCCCGGGTGAACGCGGTTTGAACCTGCGCTTGAACCCGTCCAGCCGGGGCGGCAACCTTCGGGTCGCATGAATGTTGCTGTCATCGTTGCGGCCGGCAAGGGCACCCGTATGGGGCCCAACATTGACAAGCTTTTCCTCGAAGTCGCGGGCCGGCCGGTCGTGGCACACACCTGGCAGCGTTTCAACGATGCGGCCTGCATCGGCGAAATCATTCTCGTCGTGCGCGACGGCATGCAGCCGGCGTTCCGCGAACTCGCCCAACAATTCCAGCTCCGGAAACCGCACCGGCTCGTTGCGGGCGGCAGCGAACGGCAGGATTCGGTGTGGAACGGCCTCGCGGCGTTGCCGGACGGAGCTGAAATTGTGGCCATTCAGGACGGGGCACGGCCCTGCACCAGCGTGGCGGTGATTGAGGAAACCATCGCGGCGGCGCGGGAAACCGGAGCCGCCGTCGCCGCCCGTCCGGTCACCGACACGATGAAGGAATCCTCCGATGGCCGGTTTGCCGAACGCACAGTGGACCGCTCGCGCCTCTGGTCGGTGCAGACGCCGCAAACCTTCCAGGTTGGCGTCATCCGCCGTGCGCTGGCCGAGGTGCGTCAACGCGGGGTGATGGTGACCGACGACACGGCGGCCTGTGAATTGATCGGTCAGCCCGTGCGGCTGGTCAGCGGCACGGCCCCCAACCCCAAGGTCACGGTGCCGGCGGATTTGCCCTACGTGGAACTGTTGCTGCGTTCCGGCACCTGAAGACGGCCGGCCCGTTCTGGCGGCCACGCGCCGGCGGGGCTTCGCCCCGTCGTCCGCCTTCCTTGCCAACCTCCGCTTCGCCCCGTATTGTCCCCCAGCAAGTGCATGTTATGAAGCGACGTTTTCTCTACGGGCTGCTGACGATCGCCCTGACCGTCAATCTCTTCATCGGGGCGGCCGTTTACCTTTACGCTGCGGAATCCGGCCAGAAGGATTCCGCCTACCCGAGCCTGGAAATCTTTTCCCTCGTCATGGAAAAGGTGCGTCGTGAATACGTGGATGGCGCCAACCTGACGTATCAGCAGCTCGTCCGCAATGCGCTCAAGGGCATGCTGAACGAACTGGATCCGCACAGCGAATACATGGATCCGGAAAAGTTTCAGGATTTGCAGAATGACACTGAGGGCAAGTTTGGCGGCATTGGCGTGGTCATCTCGGTGAAGGACGAGCGCCTGACCGTCGTGGCGCCGATGGAGGACACGCCCGGCTTCAAGGCGGGGATTCGCACCGGCGACGTCATCGACCGCATCGAGGGCAAGAGCACCGAACACATGAGCGTGCAGGATGCGGTAAAAATTCTGCGCGGCGACCCCGGCAGCGAAGTCACCATTACTATTTTCCGTCCGTCCACCGGCAAGATGAAGGATTACACCATCAAACGCGCCGAGATCAAAGTGGACATGGTCAAGGACATCAACGGCGCGCGCGAGTTCCCTCTCGGTGAAAACAAGATTGGCTACGTGCGCATCACACAATTTGGCGAGAAAACGGCGGATGAACTCGAAGCCGCCCTCAACAAGCTCAAGGCGCAGGGCATGCGCGGGCTGATCATTGATCTGCGGTGGAATCCGGGCGGCCTGCTCGATCAAGCCGTCGGCGTCTGTGAAAAATTCCTGCCGCGCGGTCAATTGGTGGTGACGACCGAAGGCCGTTCGCCGGCGCAAAGCTCTGTTCGCAAGGCCGCCGGGCGCGGTGATGAAATCCCCGGCGTGCCCATCGTCGTGCTGATCAATGCCGGCAGCGCCAGCGCCTCGGAGATTGTCTCCGGCTGCCTTCAAGACCTGAAGCGCGCCATCATCCTCGGGGAGCGTTCCTTCGGCAAGGGCTCGGTGCAGAGCATCATCGAATTGTCCGACGGCTCCGCCCTGCGCCTGACCACCGCCAAATACTACACGCCCAGCCACAAGGTCATTCACGAGAAGGGCATTTCACCCAACATCGAAGTGCTCGACTCCGACGAGCAGGAGGCGGCGTTGCTGATGCGCCGTTCACCCGGCGGCGTGGAAACGCTGGACCAGCGGGAACGCGAACGCGTCGAGTCCATTCGCGATCCGCAAATGGATCGCGCCATGGACGTGCTCAAGGGGATTCTGCTCTTCACCGACCGGCGGCCGGCCGGGCAATCCAATGACGCGGACGGGCGGATGGCAGCGCTGGCTGCGCCGGCCGCCGCGGGCGCGGAAAATTGAAGGCCGCACGGTCTGCGCCGGCCCCGGCCCATTTCCCTGGCATGACACTGCTGGCGTTTGAGACTTCCTGCGACGAAACGAGCGCTGCGGTGATTCGCGACGGGGGCGTGCTGTCCAGCGTCGTCTCGTCCCAAATCCGTCTGCACGCCGAATACGGCGGCGTGGTGCCGGAACTGGCCGCGCGCGAGCACCTGCGTAATCTGCAGCCCGTCGTCCAAACCGCGCTGGCCGAAGCCCGCATCACCGCCGCCGACGTCACTGCCGTGGCAGCAACGCAGGGACCGGGGCTGCCCATGGCCTTGATGGTGGGGCTGAAGGCGGCGCAAGCGTTTGCTTTTGCGGCCCGCAAGCCTTTTGTGGGCGTGCATCATCACGAGGCGCACTTGTATTCGCCGTGGATTGTGGGCCGGCCGCCGCGGGCGGATTTTGAAAACTTCCAGCCGAACGTTTCGCTGATTGTGAGCGGCGGCCATACGATGCTGGTGCACGTCGCGTCCGAGTTGCAGCACCACGTGCTGGGCGCCACGATGGACGACGCGGCGGGCGAGTGCTTCGACAAGACCGGCAAACTGCTCGGCCTCGCGTATCCCGCCGGGCCAATCATCGATCGCCTGGCAGAGCAGGGGAATCCTGAGGCATTTCAGTTTCCGCGCCCCCTGCGGAATGACGACCATCACGACTTCAGCTTCAGCGGCCTGAAGACTTCGGTGCGCTATTTTTTGCGCGACCATCCTGGATTGGCCGATGATCCCCGGCAACTGCGCGATCTCTGCGCCAGCGTGCAGGCGGCCATCGTGGACGTGCTGGTCACCAAAACCATCCGGGCTGCCCGCAAGGCCGGGGTGAACTGCGTGACGGCGTCGGGCGGCGTGACGTGCAATCGGGCGTTGCGGGCGCAGTTGGAGGCCGCCTGCCGGCGGGCGGGCCTGACGTTGCGCTTGGCCGATGCCTCGCTTTGCACGGACAACGCCGCCATGGTCGGCATTCTGGCCGAACGCAAGCTGCGCGCCGGCGTGCTGGCAACTTCGTTCGACGAGGAAATTCGGCCGAACTGGTCGCTTGCCTGAACCCGATTCCGCCGCGCGGGCCGGAACGGCCTTACTCCGAAAAGGCGAGGTAGGGAATGAAGATGATATTGACGATCGGCACGAACATCAGAATCACCAGCCAGGGGCTTTTGCCGCGCGCCTCGCAAATCTTCGCCCACATCATGATGATCACCACCAGGTTCACGAAGGGGATGAGGAACAGAACAATCATCCACAAGGCCATGCCAGCAACCTGCAGCAGCGGGATGATTTGCACGATGGGAAGCCAGATTAAGATGCCCGGCTGGCGTCCCGTCTTTTCACAAATCCGTTTGAGGCAGTAACAGTAGAACAGGTAAAAACAGAGCGAAATGGCGAGGACGAACAAAATGGCGCCGGCGCCGAGCGCAAAATCACCGGCATTCGAGGACGTGTGTTGCATGAACGTTTCCTTTCTGATTGATGTTGAACGTGTTTCTGCGTGGGACAGTCACATTTGAGGTTGGACGACCCGGTTTGGCAATGGGATTTTTGCGCCGGGCCGGCACCCGGCCGCAACGTTGAACCGGTAACCATGGATCTGCCACTGAAACTCTGTCCGTCGTGCGGCCTGTGCTGCAACGGCGTTCTGTTTGGCGACGTGGAATTGCAGCGCGGCGACGATGCAGCGGCGCTGGCGGCGGAGGGGCTGGCGTTGTTCGTGAAAGGGCGCAAACGCGCGTTCGCCCAGCCGTGCGCTTGTCTGACGGGCGGCTTGTGCCGGATTTATCAAACGCGACCGCGCCGTTGCCAGACGTTTGCCTGTCGCCAACTGCAACTGGTGCAAGCCGGCCGGCTCACCGCCGAGGCGGCGCAGGCGAACATCCGCCGGGCGCGCCGCGAAGTGGATGAAGTGCTGCGGCTGGTTCGTTCGTTGGGCAACACGAACGAGCAGATGCCATTGAACCGGCGTTACGCCGACCTTATGGCCCAACCGCTCGACTTCGCGGGCGACGAATCCCAACTGGAGCGACGCGGCGAATTAATGGTGGCCGTTGGCCGGCTGGTGGACCTGCTGGAGCGGGATTTTCTGAGCCCTGAGCCAACGCGATCAACGGACCTTTCAGCAGCGTAAGTTCACTTTTCTTCAGCTTTCCCGAAACCGTTGCGCGATGGGAATCCGGCGGCCCACGCCAAAGGCCTTGCTGGTGACTTTCAGGCCGGGCGCGGCCTGGCGACGTTTGTATTCCGCGCCGTCGATCAGCTTCACCACGCGGCACACGTCGGCCTCGGCAAAACCGGCCTTCACGATGTCCGCGGGCGACTGGCCGTTGACCACGTAGGCATCAAGAATGGCGTCCAGCACCTCGTAGGGCGGCAGCGAATCCTGATCCGTCTGGTTTGGGCGCAGTTCGGCCGAGGGTGCCTTCGTGATCGAGGCGCGGGGAATGATTTCGCGTTCGCGGTTGATCCAGCGGGCGAGGCGATAAACCATCATCTTCGGCACGTCGCTGATGACGGCGAGCCCGCCGCACATGTCGCCGTAAAGCGTGCAGTAGCCCACCGCCAGTTCGCTTTTGTTGCCCGTGGTCAGGAGCAGCGAGCCGAACTTGTTCGACATCGCCATGAGCACGACGCCCCGCAGGCGGGCCTGGATGTTCTCCTCGGTGGTGTCCTCGGGACGTCCGGCAAAGACGCTTTGCAACTGTTCCTTGACGGCAAGGAACGGCGGCTGGATGGGAATGACGTCGTATTGAATGCCGAGGTTCGCCGCGAGCTCGCGCGCGTCGTCCAGGCTGCCCGGCGAACTGAACTGCGAGGGCAGGGAGATGCCGCGCACGTTTTCCCGGCCCAGCGCGGCGACGGCCAGCGCGGCCACCAGGGCCGAATCAATGCCGCCGCTCAGGCCCAGCACCGCCGACTTGAAGCCGCACTTGTGCAGGTAATCGCGCAGCCCGAGCGTGAGGGCTTTGAACAAAATTTCCTCGTCGGAAATTTGCTCCGGAGCGATTGCGGCGCGGTTCAAATCGAGCATCAACCAATCTTCATCGAACAACTTTCCCTGCGCGATCTGCTGCCCCTTGCCGTTGAAAGCCAGGCTGCCGCCATCGAAGACAAGCTCGTCGTTTCCGCCTACTTGATTGCAGAACACGACGGGTTTGCCGGACTTTTTGGCGAGGCTTTGCAGCATGGCGTGTCGCGTGGTGTTTTTGCCAAGCTGCCACGGGGAGGCGGAAATATTGAAGATGATTTCCGCGCCGGCCTCGGCCAGTTCAACCGGCGGATTGTGCTCGTATCGGCGCACCGGCCAGAAATCTTCGTCGTTCCAGATGTCTTCGCAGATGGTAATGCCGATCTTGCGGCCATTGAATTCCACGGGTGCGTTTGCCTCCGCGGGCTCAAAATAGCGGTCTTCATCGAAGACGTCGTAAGTCGGCAGCAACGTCTTGGTGCGTAGCGCGGTGATTTTGCCGTTTTGCAGCAACGCCGCCGCATTCGTGACATCGCGTCCGGGGCGATTCAGGTTGTCGCCGACAAAGCCCACGAGCAAGCCGGTCGCCCCCGTCGCTGCCGCAAGCCGGTTCAGCGCGGCGAGATTTTGTTCAACCAGACTGCGTCGCAAAACCAGATCGCGCGGTGGATAACCGGTCAACGCCAGTTCCGGCGTCAGCACCAGCTCCGCTCCCGCCGCCACGCCGCGTTGATACGCCGCGAGGATTTTTGCCTCGTTGCCCGTGATGTCGCCGACGGTGGTGTTGAGTTGCGCGAGGGCGATCTTCATGGCTTGGGCCGGCCGTAAAAACTTTGGAACAGCGGTCCGTGATCGGTCTGGATCAGCATGTTTGTGCGCACGCCGTGGCGCTCGAACCAGCCGCGGGCGGTTTCCAGCACGAACAGGACGTTGTCCGAATTCGCGACGATGGAGTTGGTGTCGTTCGGCTCCATCTCGCGGATTTCGAGAATGAGCCCCTGCGGGTCAATGTAGGCGCAGGAAAGCGGTTGGGGGCAGTTCTTCATCCAGAACGCGGCGCGCTGCGGTTCGCCCAGCAGGAACAACATGCCTTCGTTCTCGACGATGTTCGTGCGGAACATCATGCCGGTCATGATTTCGACCGGCTTGGACGCGACTTCGGCGGTAATCTGTGCGGGGCCGACCCAGAGATTGATGGTGGGCAGCCGTGGCTGGGCCTGCGTGGGCTCCCAATGAACGGGCGTGATGCCGGGGAGCGGCGCGGGCGTTTGCTTTTGGCAGCCGCCGCCGAGCAGCGCCACCGCGCTCAACGCGAAGAAAAGGCGGATCAACTTCACGTGTTCAGGCTGGGTGAAGCGGCGGCAGTTTTCAACTCCGTTTGCCGCCGGCCGGTGGTCCTTTACAAGACCACTTCCGTGCCGACGCCCTGGTCGGTGAAGATTTCCAGCATGACCGCGTGCGGGACCCGGCCGTCCACGAAGGAAACCTTTTCCACGCCGGATTTGATGGCGGCCACGGCGCTGTCCACCTTGGGGATCATGCCCTTGTCCACAATGCCCGCGGCCTTGAGGCCGGGCACTTCGGCCGTTTGCAGGTGGGCGATGAGCGTGGCGGGATCCTTGGGGTCGCGCATCAGCCCGGGCACATCGCTCATGAAGACGAGGCGTTTGGCCCCGAGTGCGATGGCGGCCTGGGCGGCGGCGACGTCTGCGTTGCAATTGTAAATCCGGCCGTCTTCACCGCGGGCGGTCGGGCTGATGACGGGCGTGATGCCCTGCGCGATGCATTCCAGCAACGGCGCCGTGTTGACCCCGGTGACCTCGCCGACGTAGCCGACGTCGATCTTGCGGCCGGGATGTTCCTTGTCGTCGAGCAGCAGCTTGCGGCAGCGGAAGATGTCCGGCCCGGCAAAGCCCTTCGCCATGCCGCCGAGGGAATTGATGGTGGCCACAACCTCGGGATTGATCTCGCGCGACAGCACGTCGTCCACGATCTGCACGGTGGCCTCGTCCGTGACGCGCTGGCCCTGGATGAAGTTTGCCTTCAGGCCGGCCTTTTCCATGGCGCGGGTGATGGCCTTGCCGCCGCCGTGAACGACCACGGGATTGATTTCGACGGCTTCGAGAAAAACGATGTCGCGCGCCACGCCGTTTCGCACGGCGGGATCGGGCGAATCCATGAAGGAGCCGCCGTATTTCACGACAAAGGTGGCCCCGCTGAATTTTTGGATGTAAGGCAGCGCTTCGAGGAGCGTTGCGGTTTTGGCAATGAGGTCTTGCACGTGGAATTGCTATCAAAGCACAACGTGAACGGAAAGCTCGCTCTGAAATCGATTTCTTATCTGGTGCATGCCCTTGATTGTCCTTGCCCTAATCTGCGGAGCGGCGCATAAATTGCCGGGTCACATAAGCGAGTTTTTCAAACACCCAACTTCGAGAAGGCCAGTGCATCTTCGCATTTTCTCTGAAGGTCACACGTTGACGCATGTGGCGATAGTCACGCTCCTTTTGACCTTTACCACCTTTGGCCAGCCCTATTCCGCGACCCTTGCCACGCAACCCATCGCCACGACCAATGCGACCCTGAACGGCATGGTCACGCCGCGCGGACTTGAAACGGTTGGCTGGTTTGAGTGGGGGCCAGACCGCAGCTACAGCCAAACGACGAGCCCGGTCTTGGTGGGGAGCAGCTCGAACGTCGTATTTGTGTCTGCGCCGATTGAGGGATTACTTCCGAATGCGAACTATCGGTGCCGTCTGGTTGCCAGCAACAGTGCGGGCATCACCTATGGGTGGGAACGCAGGTTTACAACCGGCCGACGTGTCGCTTCGTGGGGCGATGCATTATACTCGTTGCCCGGATCCGTTCTGCCTCCGTCTGATCTTGGGAATGTTGTTAATATTGCGGCAGGTGACTACCACGGAATGGCCTTGAGGGCGGACGGGACGCTTGCCATTTGGGGAGATTACCTCAGTGTCAACGGCCCGCTGACAGTCCTTCCGGCCACGTCGCCAAATGGTCTCAGCAATCTTGTCGCCATCGCAGGGGGACGAAGTCACAGCCTGGCCATCAACAGGGCCGGGAAAGTGGTCGCTTGGGGCCTTAATTACAGTGGTCAGACAAATGTGCCAGCAACTCTCAGTAACGTCGTGGCCATATCGGCTGGTGATGCACACAGCTTGGCACTGCGGAACAATGGAACACTTGCAAGTTGGGGGGACATTCCCACGGCCCTAATTCCCTTTGGATTGAGCAATGTGGTAGCGATTTCGAGTGGCGACACTTTTTGTGTCGCCCTAAAAAACACCGGCTCAGTGGCGGTATGGGGCAATGCCTCCAGTAGCAAAACAAGCATTCCAGTTGGCCTGAGCAATGTGGTGGCCATCGCGGCTGGTTATGGGCATATCCTTGCGCTAAAGTCGGACGGAACAGTTGTGGCGTGGGGGTTGGGTGCTGGAATCAATGTGCCGCCGGGGCTCAGCAATGTGGTAGCCATCGCGGCAGGAGATTATCATAGCTTGGCGTTGCGCTCGGACGGCACAGTGGTGCCGTGGGGGATTGTCGTCGCCAACACTTATCCCTACGGCGGCTTCCTGCAACCACCAACGGGACTGACCGACGTTGTAGGAGTCTGTTGCGGCGATGAGTATTGCCTGGCACTGGCTTCAAACACGCAGCCTCAGCCGGTGGCTCAGACGATGACTGGTCCACTTAATCAGGACTTGATACTGTCACTCCCCCCGGCATTCAGGGATCCCAATGGAGATGTGCTCACGAACTACCGGATTGCAGCCCCGCCTGCCTCCGGCATGCTGTATCAGTTCGATTCCGGCGCTCGCGGGGCCGCGATCACCGAATCCAACGCGCTGGTTAGTGATGCATTGGCGCGCGTCGTTTTTTCTCCCGGCGTGGATGAGTCCGGTGCGCCTTATTCGAATTTCAGTGTGATCGCCAGTGATGGAGAGTTTGATTCTGCGCCCAGCTTGGTGACGGTGAACATTGTCCCGTCGCCAACGATCTTCGCCACGATTTCAGATTCGAGTTCAAATAGAGCCGTCTCCTTGAGTTTTGCGGGGCTATCAAACGCGACTTACCGCGTGTGGGCCTCGACGAATCTGGTTGATTGGACTTGGATTGCCCGTCCAAGTCAGCCTTTGCCCGGACAGTTCCTTTATTCCGACGCATCGGTCACAAATCGTCCGCTGCGATTCTTCCGGGTGACTTCGCCTTGATCGGTTCCTGCCCGCCTAATTTAAGAAGGCGCTGAACTTTGCGGTGTGTCGTCACGGCTTTCGCCATGAAAACACCATCAGCGACACCGCCTGTCGCGGAAGCGCAAAATGCAGCGACGCTTTGCCGTCAGTGACGGACTGGTGCTCAGATGCACCGAGCGTTGCGAGCTGCGCGGCATTTTCCAGTTGCGCGAATTGTTCGGCCGTCGGCTGCAGCGGTGAGCCCATGCGCTGCCATGCCGCGAAGGCATTGCTGTGGTCGGCATCGATGCGGTAGTGCGTGACCGTGGCGGACTTTACGTCCGCCGGCAGGCCGGCAAGGGCCAAGGCGATGTCCGCCACAGGCCCGGCCACGTCATCGTCGTGATAATGCCAGACGAGCACGCTGAGCTCGTTTGTGCCCAAAGCAGCCAGCGCGCTGACGTCAGGCGACTGGCGGACGCCGTGCCGGATGATGTCGTCGAGCGGCACGGCGGAATCGCTTTTCACCGCGAGCCGCCGGCCGTGCATGCGGCTGAACAGCTTGAAAACGTTCAGCACCGGATGATTGATGCCGCAGCTCGCCAGTTGCCGGAAGCCGGCGAACGGCGGATAGCCTTCAAACGTGAACGCCCACGTCAGTGCGGCATCGAGGTTCACGCCGCGGCGCTCGGCAATTTCCTGCAAACGCCCGAAGCTGGCGGCCGTGTAGCTGGAATACATCGTGCCGTTGCGGTAGCCGAGTTGTTCGCCCTGGCATGCGGCGCAGCCTTCCGGGTCGCACTCGCCGATGACAATCGGTTTGCCCTTCAATTCGGGATAGGATGCGATGAGCGCGAAACCTTCGTCGGCGGTGCGGAGTTCTTCCGCGATGCCCATGCGGACGTGGCCGTTGACATAGGTGGGCGCGCCTTTGGCGTGGAATGAGACAAAATCCAGCGGGGAGCCAATCTGGCCGGTGGCGTAATTCGTCCCGCGCAAACAATGTTCCAGGAAGGCGCGTGTCCACTTGCCGCCGGTGCCCGCGGAATCCGCCCCGCCGACGCGGGCCGTGGGCAAGGCCCGCCGCACGGCGTCGATGGCATAATCATGAAGCCGGTAAAATTCCTCCGGCGTGCCATGCCAGTAGCCGATGTTCGGTTCATTCCAGACCTCCCAATACCAGTGTTCCACTTCCGCGCGGCCGTAGCGTTCGATGCAGTGGGTGACCCATTGATACACCAGCCCGGCCCATTTGCGGTAATCCTTGGGCGGATACGCCCAGCCGGTGAAAATCTCCGAATACTTCGCCTCCGGTGTCCAGTGATGTTGATACGGCTCCGGCTTGACCGAGAGGTCCCTGGGCATGAACCCAATCTCGACGTAAGGCCGCACCCCGTTGGTGAGGTAGGTGTCAAAGAGCTGGTCGAGAATCGTCCAGTCGTAAACCGGCTTGCCGTCCGCGTCCTCGTGATACACGTCCGTGGAACCCCATTTAAGGGCCGCCGTGCCGTCGCCGGTGCACAGCAGGTTGTGCGCGCGGAAGAACACGTCGCCCGGCCGGAGTGCGCCCAGGTCGCCCAGAAGTTTCCGGCCGTTCTTCATCGTGGCGTAGTTGGGTTCATCGGCGCCGAACATGTGCCAGATGGGCTTCAAATCGCCCAGGGCCCGGGTGGCGTCCACTTGGATGGTCACCGGAAAGGACGCGGGCGCTGGGTTGGTGATGGCCGCCGGGGCCGACTGCGCGGGGACCAGGCTCGGGCTCAATGCGAGGGCGAGCGCCAGACAGGTTGCCGGATTCATGTGGGAAGTTCAGGAATTCGCCCTGCCTTGGGCAAGCGGGAAGTGTGGCGTTCTAAACTAAAAAATATCTTGGGCTTGGCCGGTTTGTTTGCATGATGACGGGGAATTCGTTTCCCAACAAAACGTCTGAATCTTCTCTATGCGCATGAAATGTCTGTTTGGTCTGGCTCTGGCAGCGGTGGCGCTGACCGGAGTGGGCATGGCTCAAACCACGGTGGACCTGTTCAACGGCCGGGATCTCTCCGGCTGGATGCAGCACGGCGGCAAGGCGAAATACACTGTTGAAAATGGCGAAATTGTCGGCACGTCCGTGTTGAACACGCCCAACAGCTTCCTCTGCACGGAAAAAACCTACGGCGACTTCATCCTCGAATACGATTTCAAGGTGGATCCGAAGCTGAATTCCGGCGTGCAGATTCGCAGCGAATGCTTTGCCCAGCCGACCGAGGTGCAGTGGCAGGGCAAAACCATCAAAATCCCCGCGGACCGCGTGCATGGTTATCAGATCGAGATCGACCCGGATGTGCCACGCAAGCGCCTGTGGAGCGCCGGCATCTACGACGAAGCCCGCCGCGGCTGGCTGTATCCGAGCGACGGCGAAAAGGGCACGCAAGGCAAAGCCTTCAGCGAGCAGGGCCTGCGCATCTTCAAGCCGAATGACTGGAATCACGTGCGCGTGGTCGCGTTTGGCGACACCATCCGCACCTGGTTGAATGGCGAGCCCTGTGCCTATTTGCGCGACTCGATGACGCCGCGCGGCATCATCGCCCTGCAGGTGCACGCCATCGGCAAGGACCAGGACAAGGAGGGCACGCACGTGCGCTGGCGGAATCTGAAGATCACCGAACTGACCTCGGCCGATCATATCCCGGCGAACACCCTGACCGATGCGGAAAAGGCCGCCGGCTGGCAATTGCTCTGGGACGGCAAAACGGGCGACGGCTGGCGCAGTCCCAAGACCGACGCCTTTCCCGCCAAGGGCTGGACCATCAAGAACGGCGTGCTCACAGTCCATGAAAACGGCGGCGAGGAATCGGCGGACGGCGGCGACATCATCACGCGGCAGCGTTACTCGCAGTTCGAATTGCAGGTGGACTTCCAGCTCACGCCCGGCGCCAACAGCGGCATCAAGTATTTCGTGCAGCCAAACCTGTCACCGATCGACAAGAAGACCGGCCGGCCCACGGGCGTTGGTTCCGCCATCGGCCTGGAGTATCAGGTGCTGGACGACCTCCGCCATCCGGATGCGAAACTCGGCCGCAACGGCGACCGCACGCTGGCATCGCTCTACGATTTGATGCCGGCCGCCACGACCAAGCGGCCCAACCCGATTGGCGAATGGAACACCGCCCGCATCGTCGTGCGCGGCAACCACGTGCAGCACTGGCTCAACGGACAATTGGTGCTGGCCTACGATCGCGGCTCCCCGGAGTTCCGCGACGCCGTGGCCCTGAGCAAGTTCAAGAATATTCCCGACTTCGGTGAATGGGCGGACGGCCACATCCTGTTGCAGGAGCACGGCAACCAGGTTTCATTCCGCAACGTCAAGATTCACGTGCTGACCCGCTAATTGACACCCAGACACTCACGATTCATTCATGAAAGCATCCCAGTCTCCTTCGGTCATCACCACGCCCATGCGGCGTCGTTCCTTTCTCAAAGGCGTGCTGGCCACCGGCGCGCTCTCGGTGGTGGCGCCCCGCGCCTTGCTGGCCGCCCCGGGTGAAAAGGTGAAACTCGCCTGCTGCGGCATCGGCAACCGCGGGGCCGACGTCGTCAAGGCGCTGCACGCCACGGGGCTCGCCGAAGTGGTGGCGCTGTGCGACACGGACATGGGCGCGCCGCACACGCTCGGGGTGCTCAAGATGTTCCCGAATGTGCCGCGCTTCCAGGATTTCCGGCAGATGTTCGACAAGCTGGGCAAGGACATCGAGGCGGTCAGTGTCGCCGTGCCGGACTTCGCGCACTTCCCGATCGCGATGCTCGCGATGTCGCTCGGCAAGCACGTGTATTGCGAGAAGCCGATGGCGCACACGTTCCAGGAGGTGGAACTGATGATGCAGGCCGAGAAGAAATACAAGGTGGCCGCGCAGATGGGCAACCAGGGCCATTCGGAGGCGAATTACTTCCAGTTCAAGGCGTGGACCGAGGCGGGCATCATCAAGAACGTCACGAAGATCACGGCGTTCATGAACGGCGCGCGCCGCTGGCACGGCATGCATGTGGACGGCTATCTTCCCGTCCAGCCCGTGCCAGCTTCGCTGGACTGGGACGTCTGGCTGAACCACGCGCCGTTTCATCCCTACAACAAGGGCTACGTCAACGGCGACTGGCGTTCGTGGTATGAATTCGGCAACGGTGCGCTCGGCGACTGGGGCGCGCACATCTTCGACACGGCGCACCAGTTCCTGGATCTCGGATTGCCGGAGGAAATCGACGCCGTGAAACTCGACGGCTACAGCCCGCTTATTTTCCCGCAGGCCTCCACGCTGGCGTTCAAGTTCCCGGCGCGCAGTTCGATGCCGCCGCTGGAACTGACCTGGTATGACGGCGTCAAGAATCTGCCGCCGCTGCCGGCCGACTTCGGCGGCGCCGTGGTCGATCCGAATATTCCGCCGCCCACGGGCGGGAACGTCGGGCTGAAGTCCCTGCCGCCGGGCAAGGTGATTTACGGCGAAGGCCTGACCTTCAAGGGCGGCACGCACGGTTCCACGCTGCAGATTATTCCGGAGTCCAAGGCGAAGGAAATGGCGTCCAAGTTGCCGCCCGTGCCGAAGAGCCCGTCGAACCACTTCAAGAACTTCCTGCTCGCCTGCAAAGGTGAGGAAAAATGCCGGTCGTCGTTCGCCGTGGCCGGCCCGTTGAGCCAGGTGCTCGTGCTCGGTGTGCTGGCGCAGCGGATGAATACGAACCTCAAGTTCGACCGCGCGACGAAGCAGATTACGAACAACAAGACCGCGAACGCATTCCTGGTCGGTCCGCCGCCGCGCAAGGGCTGGGAGGAGTTCTACAAGCTCTAACGCGCCACCAGGCTGCGGACTGCTTCACACTTGTGGAGATCCTTGCCGTCACCGTGGTGCTGCTGGTCGCCGGTGTGGCGCTGCTGGTTCTCTGGCTCGGGGTGAGCTGGGGGTGGTGGCCGTCGCCGCGATGGGCGACGGTCGTCCGCATTCGCGAGGGCAAAGTCGTGGTGGTTCTTGGACAATTGCGAGCCACTACGCGTGAAGATGTTGCGGAAGTGCTTGCGTCGAGCGGCATCCGCAGGGGGTTCATTACGCTTTCCACAGCGGGCGAGGTGCGTTTTTTCCGAACCATTCCTCCGGGCTTGCACCAACGGCTGAGGAATGTGCTGTTGAATTGAGTGGTGTGGGAAACGCGCCACCGGACTGGCTGCCGCCGACGCCCGCTACTTCGCCGCGTTGGCGCCGGGATATTTCATCCGCATGGCGTAAAGCCCCTTGCTGGCCGTGATGAACAGCGTGCGATGGTCCTTCCCGCCGAAGCTGACGTTGGCGGTCCAGGCCTCCGGCACGTCAATGTGCTCGACTTGCCGGCCGTTTTTGTCGAACACGAACACGCCTTTGCCGGTGAGGAAGAGATTTCCCCCGGCGTCGAGCGTGATGCCGTCCGAACCCATGCTGCAAAAGAGCTTTTTGCCGGTCAATGAGCCGTCCGCCGCGATGTCATAGACGTAGGTCTTTCTGGCGCCAATGTCCGCGACGAAGAGCCGTTTGCCGTCGGGCGTGCCGATGATGCCGTTGGGCTGGGTGAGGTCGTCGGTCAGTTTGGCAAGCGTCTGGTGGTCGGGCGCCAGCCGGTAAACCTGCTGGCTCGGCTGCGGCGGTTGTTGGTGCTCCCACCACGGGCGCTGATAATACGGATCGGTGAAATACATTGCGCCGGACGGATGCACCCACACATCGTTCGGCCCGTTCAACAGTTGGCCGTCAAACTTCTGCGCCAGCACGGTGTGCGTGCCGTTGGTGGCGATGGACCAAAGCTCGTTCTTTTCATCTGCGCAGGCGATCAGGTTGCCTGCGGCATCGAAAAACATTCCGTTGGCCCGGCCCGCGGGTTGCAGAAACGTGGAGAGCTGGCCGTCCACGCTCCACTTCATGATGCGGTTGTTGGGCTGGTCGGTGAAAAAGACGTTGCCGGCCTGGTCGCACGTCGGCCCCTCGGTGAAGCTGAACTCGTGCGCGAGCGTCCGGAGCGTTGCGCCGGGCGCGAGGACGGGGGAGGGGGCGTTGGTTTCCGCAGCCGGTGCGCCGACCGACAGGGCCAATAGAACTGATGCGATTTGGATGAGCTTCATATTAACCTCCCAGCGACGTCGGATCACTGACGTCGCCCTTGTTGAAATCCACATATTCCTCGGTCAAGTCGCTCGCATACATGAGGGCGCCGGCCTGGCCGAGATTCAGGCGGATGTGCAGATCAAATTCCTTCGCGGCCGCGGCGGCGCAGAGTTGCTTGAAAGTCGCCTTCGTCGGCTGGCCGCGCTTGAGGCTCCAGAGAATCTTCCGGCTGCCGGGCTTACTGTAACCGATGTCCACCTTGTCCTCGACCACCGTCGCGGCGCTGTAACCGATGGCGTCAATGATGCGGCCCCAGTTCGGGTCGCCGCCGAACCAGCTCGTCTTCACCAGCGCGCTGTTCGCCACGGCGCGCGCGGCGGCATCGGCATCGGCAAAACTCCTGGCACCTTCAACGCGGACTGTCACGAAACGTGTCACCCCTTCGCCATCGCGGACAATCATTTTCGCGAGTTCGAGGCAGACGTAATTCAGGGCGGCTTGGAACTTCTTCAATTCTGTGCTCCGCGCTCCGAGTTTCGCATTTTCCGCGAGTCCATTGGCCAGCACGAGCACGGTGTCGTTCGTGCTCATGTCGCCGTCCACGGTGATGCGGTTGAAGCTATGGGCCACGGCCTCCTGCAAACCGGCCTGGAGCGCCCTGGCCTCGATGGCGGCGTCCGTGGTGATGAAGCAGAGCATGGTGGCGTGGAGCCCTTGCGGCACCGCGGCCGGGCGCGCGCCGGTGGCGCTCATGCCGGGTTGAATCATGCCAGCGCCCTTGCAGATGCCGCCGATGCGGACGGTTTTGCCGCCGAGCTTGAATTCCACAGCGACCTGCTTCGGCTGTGTGTCGCTGGTCATGATGGCCTCGGCCGCTTCGCCGGCACATTGCACGTCGTTGCCGAGCAACTGTGCGGCGGCTTTGATGCCGGACCGGACGTTGTCCATCGGCATCGTGACGCCGATGCGGCCGGTCGAGCCGATGAGGACTTGTGCCGGTTCCACGTGCAGCAATTGGGCGGCGAATGCGGTCATCGCCTTGGCGTCGGCCAGGCCTTGGCGGCCGGTGCAGGCGTTGGCATTGCCCGAGTTGACGACGATGGCCTGTGCCTTGCCACGCTTCACGCGCTCCACACAGACCTTAACGGGCGCCGCGCAAATCTGGTTCGTCGTGAACATGCCGGCGACGGTGGCCGGCACTTCGGAGACGATGAGGGCAAGGTCGCGTTTTTTGCCCTTGTTCGAGCCTTTGCCCGTCCCCAGGCGTTTGATGTCGCAAAAGACGCCGCTGGCGAGAAAGCCCTTCGGGGCGACGATGGAACCAGCAACCGTTTTCAGATTCTTGCTCATGTGCGATGTGTTAGGAACGGTCAAAGTGCGTCTTTGTCAATCCACTTGTGCAGTCGCGGGGCGCGATGGCCGGCCATGCGTTGCAAGAGGGCGGCCGGATCGGTCTCCACCACGATCAATTCCCGGTGGGCGGCGCGCACGAACCGTTCCTCGACGGCGTGATCCAGCAGGCGCAGCACGGGATCGTAGAAGCCGTCCACGTTCAACAACGCGCAGGGCTTGGTGTGCAGGCCCAATTGCGTCCAGGTGAGCACTTCGAAAAATTCCTCGTAGGTGCCGATGCCGCCGGGCAGGGCGATGAATCCATCGGCCAGGTCGGCCATCATCGCCTTGCGCTCGTGCATGGTTTTGACCACGCGCAAATCCTGAATGGTCCGGTGGCCGAGTTCCCGTGCCATCAGCGCCTCGGGAATGACGCCGATGACGCGTCCGTCCGCCGCGAGCACGGCGTCGGCGACGACGCCCATCAGGCCGACGTTGCCGCCGCCATAGACGAGTTCGATGCCGCACCGGCCGAGTTCGCGCCCGAGCGCCTGGGCGGCTTGCACGTAGGTATCGCGCGCACCTTTGCTCGAGCCGCAAAACACACAGAGGCGACGAAAAGGAGCCGGCGAAGCGTTCATGTCAGGCCGGGGAGTTTGTGGTTCGCAGCAGGCCCAACGCCTGAACGAACTGACGTTGCAAGGCGGGATCGGATGACACGCGTTGAAAATGGGGCACGGTGTAGAGCAGGGGCGCCTCGCGTTCGGCAAAACCATTTTCCCGGAACGCCGCCAGGTTCGCCGACGTTGGCGCATACACGAAGAAGATGCCGTGTTCCTCCAGCGTCAGGTAATGTTCGTGCGCGGGATCCTTGATGGTGAGCTGATGGGCGCCGTCGGAAAAGACGAAAAACTCGTTCGCCCGCACGGCTGCGATAAATGCCTCCCGCCGCTTCATGCCTTGGTAACGCGTCCACAGTGGTTCGCCATCCTCGGCCTGGCCGGCGGCCACCTTGAGCAGGATTTCCAGCGGATCGGGCAATTGATCAATGAGGGCGAAGAACGCGCGCTGGATTTGCGCGGCGTCCCCGCTCCAGGCCACGAGGCGGGTCAGCGTTTCAAATTGCTGGAGAAAGCAGAACGGCGGCTCGTGGTAATCGGGCGCCCACGCTTTGATGCCGCTGCCGGTGGGTTCTTGCATTGGTCAGATCAGCCCCGCCGTCTCGGGAAAGCCGCAGGCGATGTTCATGCTCTGCACCGCCTGTCCGCTCGCGCCCTTGGTCACATTGTCCTCGGCGCTCATGACGATGAGCCGGCCGGTGCGCGGATCCAGCCGCCACGCGATTTCGATGACGTTCGTGCCCACAATGTTCTTGGTGTCCGGCAGCGCCTTGCCTTCCAGCAGCCGGACGAAGGGTTCACTGGCGTAGGCTGCTTGATAGCATTCCGCGATTTGCCGGCCGAGCGCGGCGGCTTCCTCGGCGGTGGCGAAATGGTTTGCGGGCGCGAGATACAGCGTGGTCAGAATGCCGCGGTTGACGGGAATGAGGTGCGGCGTGAATTGAATCGTCACCCCGGTCCCGGCCGCGAACCCGAGCTGCTCCTCGATTTCCGACAGGTGCCGGTGCTTCGGCACGCCGTAAGGGCGCATGCTCTCGTTGCATTCGCAGAAGAGGTAATCGAGTTCCGCCTTGCGCCCGGCGCCGCTCACGCCGCTCAGGGAATCGGCAATGATGCCCTGCCGTTTGATCAGCCTCGCCCGCAGCAGCGGAAGGGTCGGCAGCAGAACGCTCGTCGGGTAACAGCCCGGCGAGGCGATGAGCTGGGCGTCTCTGATCTGCGTCCGATAAACCTCCGGCAAGCCGTAAACGGCCCTGGCGAGCAACTCGGGTGCGGGATGTTCGTGGGCGTAGAACTCCCGGTAAATCTCCGCGCTGCGCAGCCGGAAGTCGGCGCTCAAGTCAATCACGCGGCAACCGAAGTTCAACAGCGGCACCGCATATTCCGCGGCCACGCCGTGGGGCAGGGCGAGAAATACGACCTCGGCCTGCTTGGCCAGCAGCGCCGCGTTGGGCTCGGTGAAACGCAGCGTCTTGGCGAGCGGACGACCGGCAAATTTGGGGAAAACCTGGGCCAGCGTCTGGCCGGCGTTGGAGCGCGAGGTGACGGCGGTGAGTTCGACGTGCGGATGGCCCAGCAGCAGCCGGACGAGTTCTTCGCCGGAATACCCCGAGGCTCCGACGATGGCGACTCTGACGTTTTTCATGCTCATATTCGAGTGCGGTCAGCAAAGCAGGAATCTGCCAACTGAAAAGAAAATTGAACCGCGTGATAAAAAACAAAAAACCCCGCCGTGGCCGGCGGGGTTGGCAAATCGGTTGGCAGTTTAGCGTTTGCTGAACTGGAAGCGCTTGCGGGCGCCGGGCTGGCCGTATTTCTTGCGCTCCTTCATGCGCGAGTCGCGCGTGAGGAAGCCTTCGGCCTTCAGGGCGGGACGCAGGTTGGCGTCCACCTTGAGCAGGGCGCGGGCGCAGCCGAGCCGGACGGCGCCAGCCTGGCTGATCGGGCCGCCACCCTTCACGAGCACGAGCATGTCGAACTTGTCCGCGTTGCCGGTGAGGGTGAGGGGTTGGGTGGCCGTGACCCGCTGGGCTTCCATCGGGAAGTAGGTGTCGAAGGCGCGCTTGTTGACGATGATCTTGCCCGAGCCGGGCGTGAGCTTGACGCGGGCGACCGAGGTCTTGCGACGGCCCGTGCCCCAAATTTGATTCTTTTCAGCCATGGTTCTTCGCGGGGGTTAAATTATTTGCCGGCCTTGATCGTGTCGGGCTTCTGGGCCGCGTGCGGGTGGTTTGGCCCGGCATACACCTTCAGCTTGGTGAGCAACTGGCGGCCAAGGCGGTTCTTCGGGATCATGCCCTTGACCGCGTGCTCGATGAGCCGCTCGGGATGCTTCTCGCGGACCAGGGTGACGGTGCGATATTTTTCGCCGCCTTTCCAGCCGGAGTAGCTCATGTATTCCTTGGCCGTCTCCTTGTTGCCGGTGAGTTTCACCTTTTCGGCGTTGATGACGACCACGAAGTCGCCCGCGTCGAGATGGGGGGTGAAGGTGGGTTTGTCCTTGCCGCGCAAGACGTCGGCGATTTGCACCGCCAGCCGGCCCAAAACGGCCCCGTCAGCATCAATCACATGCCACTTGCGCGCATCCAAATTATCTTTGGGCAAATACGTTTTCATGTCACAAAGGGCGGCAAAGCTACCAAAGGAAACCTCCAAGTCAACAAGCCAGTTGTTGCAAAAGGGTTGTGTTTTGGTTTCGGGCTGATTAAACAGGCGCCCGGTCGGCTCATGGATTTTCTCAAAAACCTGCTCCGCACGCCCAATCGCCGCATCGCGGCCATTGGTCTGGTGGTTTTTGGGCTGGACCAGCTTACCAAGGCGCTCGTGCTCGCGTCGCTGCCACGGGGCCAGGAGCGCGTGGTCATCGAGGGCTTCTTCAAATTCGTGCACTGGGGCAACACGGGCGCGGCGTGGAGCATGTTTCGGGGCAACAACGCCACGCTTGCGGCGATCGCTTTGCTGGCGCTGGTCGTGTTGTATTTCACACGGCACCATTTTGAATCCAAAACGCTCACGGGCCAGATTGCGTTTGGGCTGATCTTCGGCGGCATTCTCGGCAATCTGACCGACCGGCTGCTGCCGGGCCGGCACGAGGTGATCGACTTTCTTTACTTCTTCATTCAGCGCGCGGACGGACGTGAACTCGGGTTTCCGGCGTTCAACGTTGCAGACAGCGGCATCTGCATTGGCGTCACCCTGGTCTTTTGGGTGACTTGGCGGAGCGAGAAGTCAAAGCCTGCAAAAGCGGGTGAAACGTTGAATGGTTAAAAGAGTTAAATGGGTAATTGGGAAACGGTGGCCTGTCCGTGGTTTCATGACTGGTTGGCTCTTGCACTGATTAAACTCCCTCTTCCGTCTCCATGCGCAGCGAAACCGTCACTCTTGACCGCTCCTTTCCCAGCGAGCGCCTCGATGCGTGGCTGCGGCGACAATTCCCCGCCATGTCGCGGGGGGCAATTCAACGGCTCATCGAGGAAGGCCACATCACCGTCAACGGCGCGCAGACCAAGCCCACGCACACGCCGCGGGCGGGAGACGTGGTGCGCGTGGAATGGCCCGATGCCAAGCCCGCGGCGGCGCAGCCCGAGGACATCCCGCTCGACATCCTTTACGAGGACGAGGCGTTGCTGGTCTTGAACAAACCACCCGGGCTGGTGGTGCACCCGGCCGCCGGCAACGCAGAGCACACGCTCGTCAACGCGCTGCTGCATCATTGTGCCGGCGGACTCAGCGGCGTCGGCGGCGTGGCGCGCCCGGGCATCGTCCACCGGCTCGACAAGGATACGAGCGGCTGCCTCGTCGTGGCGAAGAATGACGCAACCCACCTCGCGCTCTCGGCGCAGTTCGCCGGGCGCCACGTCCACAAAGTCTATCTCGCGATTGTTTGCGGCGAAGTGGCCCGGGAAAAAGGCGACATTCGCGCCGCCATTGCGCGCCATGCGTCCCATCGCAAACGCATGGCGGTGGATGACGACCGCGGGCGCGAGGCACACACCAGTTATCGGGTTTTGGAACGGCTGAATTCAGCCACGCTCGTTGAGGCGATTTTGCACACGGGCCGCACACATCAGATTCGCGTGCACTTCCAGCATCTCGGCCATCCGCTGGTGGGGGATGACACCTATGGACAACGGCAGAACCGGCGTTTGACGGAACTGACCCGCTACGCGGCGCCGCGCCAGATGCTGCACGCGGCGGAACTCGGCTTCACGCATCCGCGCACCGGCACGCGCCAAATGTTCCGGGCGCCGCTGCCGGAGGATTTCGAGGATGCGCTGAGCGCCTTGCGCGGGGCCGCTGCGTAAGAAGATGGCATTGCCGGCGGGCGTTTGATTTTCGATACTGGTTTTGCTTGATGCAGCCAGCCAACCAAACTCAATTGAACCCGCCAGGAACAAATCCCCGACCCGCCTCAGCCGGAGCCGCCGGCCAGGAACAACCCTTTCGTTGCGGTCTGGCCGTGCTGGTGGGTCGCACAAATGCCGGCAAATCCACCCTGCTGAACGCGCTCGTTGGGACGAAAGTCTCGATCGTGACACCGCGCCCGCAAACCACACGTGAGGCCA